>CBFGYO010000006.1:0-51250 GCA_965652975.1 uncultured Chitinophagaceae bacterium
TGGGACAGCGCAATACTGTGATTTATGCCGTGTGCACGCTGGCACTTTTATACAGTCATTACTATAGTTTGTTTGTGATGGTTTCGCAGGGAGTAACCGGCCTGGTGATTTTAGGTACGCTTACTAAAACAGAGCGAGGCAGGTTGTTCCGTTCGTTTCTTTTAAGCGGTTTGATTATTGCGCTTGTTTATGTGCCATGGCTTCCCTTTCTCCGTGCTACTATGAATGTACAGTCGTTCTGGATAACGAATACCGACCACCATTTCGTTGTCAATTACTTCAATGAGTATTTTGGCAACGACAAAGTATTGCAGCCGATCTTGACATTGTTGTTGGTGTTGTATGTAACAGGTGTTGTAATCAGCCAGTCGCGCAACCCGCATTTACCGCTTCTTAATGATCGCCATGCTTTCGGCCTGCTGTTATTGTTAAGCTGGATATTTATTACCATGCTGATTCCATACATCCGGTCCGTGCTGGTGTTCCCAATGTTGTATCCGCGGTATGGCATTGTTGTTTTACCTGCAGTAATCCTGGCTTTATCGTTAGGTATTCAAGTGTTTAAGCGACGTGTGCTAATTTACTTTGTAGTTATACTGGTATTAGGCATTTCACTCTTTCATTTAATTGCTGTGCGCAAATACTATAGTTCTCCTGCCAAGTCACAGTTTCGCGAAATGACAAAATTTATCATTGACAACAACGAAAAAAACTATCCAATATTGAACGAGCTAACGCACTGGCACCAGGCGTACTATCTAAAACATTATGGAATTGCACCCCGCACACTAACGGGCAAAAAGGAAGCAGTAATTGATTCAATTCTTAAAAAAACGTCCACGCAATATATGCTGGATGGATTTTGGCTGGCCGGGTCGCATGGAGATCCCAAACCAGCCGATAGTTCCCTTCGTAACCTGGACACAGTATACACCATGGTAAGCAAGCGTGATTTTTATGATGCATGGGCAATGCTGTATATTAAAAACGATAGTAAGGAGTTTATAAAAATCAATTATTCCGATTTTACAGGGGGTGATCTAATTCCATCAGAGCAGGTCATTGCTTTGTGGGGCGGTTCATTAATATCAAAACCAATAGTATTACCCGCGGGAAAATATAAGCTTGCAATTACGGCACGTGGCGACCCTTCAGCAGGTGAGTTTCCTCATATCGTTGTAATGATGAACGACAAGCCAACGGGTGATTATTATGTAGAGAAAGATATGAAACAGCAAGACTTTTTTGTAGAAAGCAGTGGCACTGAACCTTTCGTGATAAAAATTAAGATGACCAATGATCATTATATACCGGGCAAAAGCGACCGGAATGTTTATGTAAGCCAATTAGTATTTGAAAGAATTGGTGAAAAATAAAAAGCGGAGAGCTTTTTGGTGCTTTCCGCTTTTTATTTATCGTAGAACTATTTTTTTAGTTCAAAGTGATCGAGTATTTCCCCAGCATTCCATATACACCAGTATTGGCATTGGCTGCACTACCTGCAGAAACATAATAGCTTCCTGCTGGTAAAGTAACAGACGCATTCAATACGTAAGGATCATTAACCGTGGTGACAAGATTGCCATAACTATTATACACATTCATTACCATATCAGCATTCGCACCGCTGTTGTTACCACCTACATTAGAAGGTGTTAGCGTAATTGACCTGGTATACGAAAGGTTAACAGTAAAAAAGTCAACATCATAACTACTGTTCAACTGGCCGGACAGCGAAGAGATCAGGAGCGCTGAACCAGCAAAACTGTTTACGTAATCATCAGCCTTAAAACCGAGTATGCTACTTATAACAGAAAGGTCATCCTGAGTAGTAGTGCAGGAGGTGCTGCTACCACGATGCCATAATGTAAGGTTCTGCGAGTAGCCGCTACCCATGATTGGTGCCCAGCTTGTTTCTTCGCCGTATCCAATTCCACTATGGTAATCGCTGATTTTGGTGCAATTGCTATAGTTTGACTGGTGATACAAGCCAAACGTGTGACCCGCTTCATGCGAAGCAGCTTCGCCAATGTATTTAGCATTGTAATACAAAAGCGATGAGAATACAAAACATGGCGTATTCGTGCCAGCGGTGAATGTGCCAATGTAGGCAGCGCCACCAGCCGACTGTCCGTACCAATCGTGACTTTCAGTAATCAACACACGGACTCTTTTGTTGATAGGTGCTGCATTATAAACATTTTCATCAAGTGTTACAGTAACATTGAAAGGACTGTAGTCGTTACTAACCCTTTCCCAGATGTTCGCCATATCACTTGTTGTAATGTTTGCAGGTGCACAATAAAATGTGCTGCCACCGTTCCACCATGTACCTGAAACGGTATGGCCGTCAAAATCGAGCAGAATTACACCTGCTCCTGTTGTAGGAGTAGTTGTAGTAGGGGGAGGCGTTGTTGTGGTTCCGCCACCATCAGTAGTGCCACCACCACTTGTAGTGCCACCACCTCCACCACCGGGATTGCGCGGTTTTTTAGTCGCGTCTTCACCTAATGGAGCTCTTTTTGAAAGATTGAAATTTGAAATTCCAAACGTGCAGGTTTCTTTTTTCGCTTCTTGATTTGTTGCCTCTGGAGCGGGCATCTCGTTATGATTAGTTTTCGCACAGGACACAAGAAGGCACACGATCCCAATCGGGAGCAGTTTTCTCATAATTTGAAACAAATTTAAAGGATGAAAAAATATGGTTACTTACTTAACAGGGGTAGTTTATTTAGTCGTGCAACATTACGGACTTTGACTTCGCAATTATTGCTCCAATGTGAAAAGTATTCCACGTTTTTTTCAAAAGATGATGTCGGTCAATAGAAAATGGGGAATTGTAGAATATATATTACAAGCCATGTAGTTTTTGCAGATACAACGCGATGTATTTATCTTTTTCTTTACGTTTATACTGCATTATAAATCGTGGATGCGGCAGCGGTAGTATGGTTTCAAACCCCGGTAGCCCTTGCTGTCTGCGGTTCTCATTCAACTTTCCGAGGAATTTGAAATTCTTTTCTTCACCGATACAATAACATGTAGCGGAATTAAATCCAAACGAAAGTTGCTTATCGAAGCATTCCGTAATAAATGGAGTAACCGCAGCCTGCAAATCTGGTTGATCGTAATAATTGATATTCTTACCATTTTTTGTAAAGCCTAAGGGGCTTACTGCACTGAAAAAATAATCGCCGTAGAACTTCTTTGCACCACCATATTCTTCGATCATTTCATAAATAAATTCTGCAGATAACTCGCTGCTATTCCCGTAACTATGTTCAATTCCGCAGTTTTCGCGCAGTTGTCGTGGCCCTGTAAAGTTGATGCCTGTGATGCCTGCGCCAAGCCGGCCGGGGTTGATGCCCATGATCAATTTCCTTGGAGCCTGATCATTATAAAACTTGTTAAAAAACGCATTGGTCAATTCTCGTACAGCAGGTTGAGTTTGCGGATGCAACACTTCTACTTCCGGAGGCAAGGCTTCAGGTAAGGAAAGCAAACTGTAAAAATCTAACAGATGACTTGCCCAGGTGTTGATCATAATCAAATGTGATAATATGAACCGATAGCTATCGGGTGTGAAATTGTTTTTCGAATAGGCGAAATTAGGCTGAAGCTTCATTTTGCGGGAACGCGCATTTGTTAATTTGAGACAGGATTAAAAAATATCGTGTGTTTTTCGCTCGTGGACCAACTTTGGCACGAAAGATATGTGGGAGCGGATAGATATGGGGTGTGCATATAGAAATTCGATCATCACAAGCTTTTAGCTCTGTTTATAAACTTCGACCTATTTGTCTTGCCGGACTTCCATTCCGCACCCGATAGCTATCGGGTTCCATATTTTCACATCCCAACATTAGCCTTTGGATTTTTTGCAAAAAACCCTGTTAAACCCGCCACAGGCCTCACTTTAGGGCATAATTAATGCGTTGTAGGGGAGCTTAATTTTTACCATGCACCTACGAAAATTCATTTTACTTTTTTTTACCGGTTCGGTATTGATAGCCGGCTGTAAAAAAGACAAGGATTCATCGTCTAAGCCCGAGGAATGTGCCCAGGGAAGATCGGTGGCTGACGGCGACATTATCGACGGTCAATATATCGTTGCTTACGATCCCGGTGTAGGTGCTCGCGGACTTAGTGCAAAAAGCCTGGGTGATCTTGGCGCTGATGTATTGCAACGCAACGCGATTGACGAGCAATCACTTCAAAAGACATTTGCCGGCGAGCCAGGTGGTTTTATTGCGACACTTACTGAAGAGCAGGCCCGGCGCTTGCGACTTGATGCCTCTATTCAATCTGTAGAGTCAGACCGGGTAGTAGCATTAGCTACCTGTTTTACGGTTGCCGAACCCCGACTGCTTACATGGAATATTAAAAGAGTAGGTTATGGTAATGGAATAGGTAAAACTGCCTGGATAATCGACACGGGTATTGATTTCGATCATCCCGATTTGACCGTTGATGTACCTCGCAGCAAATCTTTTATAAGTGGAGAAACATCCGCCGACGATGGCAACGGGCACGGCACCCACGTTGCAGGAATTATTGGTGGGAAAAATAACAATTTCGGCGTTCTAGGTGTAGCATCAGGAGCAACGCTCGTTTCGCTGCGCGTATTAAACGATGAGGGTGAAGGCACATTGTCCGGCATCATCCAGGCACTGTCGTACATTAATGCAAATGCAAAAGCTGGCGATGTAGTAAATATGAGCCTCGGCGAAGAGGTAAACTCTCCAACGCTCAACCAGCAGGTACAGTATACAGCATCGAAAGGAATATTGATTTCAGTGGCTGCGGGAAATGATGGCGAAGCTGCTAATAAATACTCACCTGGAAATGCTAATGGTCAAAATATTTATACCGTATCAGCTGTTGACAGTCTTGATCATTTTGCCAGCTTTTCCAATTTTGGAAATGATGTAGTCGATTACGCAGCACCCGGTGTGCGCATTCTATCCACTTTCAGCAATGGCCGATATGCATATTTAAGTGGCACATCGATGGCGGCGCCACATGTAGCAGGACTATTGCTACTTCGCGGAAGAAATTTAACCGTGTCGGGAACTGCCGTCAACGATCCTGATGGCACACCCGATCCTATCGCACATTTTTGACGCGCTTATTTTTTTGCGCATACTTAGCTTCAAATCACAAATTTATGTTTCTCGGTCCCGAGTTCACTGTTCTCAACTCAATGAGGCATGAATTTTACTGTGTTATGGAAAAACGTCATGATCACAGAAATCAAGGAAGTACCCACAAACATGGTGGCATTCAGGGCCAGCGGTGAAGTAACCAAAGAAGATTTCGAAAATGTAGTGTTCCCGGCAGTTGAAAAGGTAGTAGAACGGACGGGCGAATTAAACTATTTATTATTGCTACAAACCGATGCAAAGAATTTTACTTTCGGTGCCTGGTGGAAGGATGTGATACTTGGATTAAAGGAACTTTTTAAATGGAGGCGCGCTGCAATCGTAACGGATTCGGAATCCATAATCCGCTTTACCCATATTTTTAGTGTGTTTGCTCCCGGAGTGTACAAAGGATTTTTGCCAGAAGAATACGACCAGGCAGTAACCTGGGTATCTGGCCACCAGTAATCCTGCCTTCAAAACTTGTTCATTCATTCATTCCGATAACAAGACTGTATTATGTTCCAGTCCATTATTGATGATTGCGGCCTGGCGGTTACGCGGTACGAGGCAGTACACGGCGGCGATATTAATTCCTGCTATTGCCTCTTTACAAATGATGCGAAATATTTCTTGAAGGTTAATGACGCTACACTTTATCCCGGCATGTTTCAAAAAGAGGCAAGTGGACTCCAGGCTTTGAACGGTCGGTCTGTATTACAAGTTCCCACAGTAATAAAATATGGTTGTGTAGATAAGCAGCAATACCTGCTGATGGAATGGATCGAAAAAGGTGCCTCGGGCAAGCCTGCCTGGAGTACATTGGGTGCAGGACTTGCGACTATACATAAGCATACGGCAGAGCTATTTGGCTGGAATGAAGACAACTATATAGGAAGTATCCCCCAGGAAAACACACAGCATGTTTCGTGGCATCAATTCTTTACCGACTGCAGGGTAATGCCACTTGTTGAGTTATTATGTGAAAAGAATATTTTTTCAGAACTCGACCACGAGGCTGCAGTAGCATTTTGTGAAGATATCCGCGATTTTTTTCCTCTGGAACCTCCAAGCCTGTTGCATGGTGACCTTTGGTCGGGAAATATTATGATTACTGCTGCCAGCCAACCGGCACTGGTTGACCCTGCAGTTTATTTCGGTCACCGCGAAATGGATATCGGGATGACACTTCTATTTGGCGGTTTTGATGAAACATTTTACTCAGCGTACAACGATGTGTATCCGCTGGCAAATGGATGGCGCGAACGGGTTTATGTAACCCAACTATATCCCTTGCTGGTACATGCACTACTTTTTGGTGGCGGGTATGTTGCTAATGTTCGCGAAATATTGGGCACAAGGAGATAAAAGGTTATTGCCTTTCTCTCCTTTAATATGAAATATCCCAGTGCTATTTACATTAATACTTTCTCAAACAAAAAACTCTTTTAGTTCCGGAGCTACTACATCCGGTGACAATTCGTGTGTTTGACATTTAAGTGTTTTACGCTTTGCGTTGGGAATAGTTTTAGCGAGTGTATCGGCAGTTGTATGCATGAATTCAAAACTTTTTTCACCAGCCATGATAAGGGTTGGCGTGTGTACGTTTTTTGCAAGCTCCAGTGGAATATTTCCATCTCCCAATATTTCAAAGTCATATACAAGCGTGTGCTCTACGGAAAGCATATCATTCCAATGGGGTGATTTTTTCATTGCTTCAATTTGCTCAGGCGGAGTATTAAGACTTTTAAAAAATAAAGTGATCGCATCGCCGTGTTTGTTAGCAGCCACCAGCTCATTTATTTTCTTTTTCTCGTCATCATATTCCTTTTGTCCCATTACTTTGGCAAAACCTAGAGGTGGTTCATAAAGCGCAAGTTTTAAAACTTTTTGTGGCCCGAGCTTTTTGGCAGCAGTAAGCGCAAGAACAGCTCCTGAAGAAACGCCAAATAAAAAGGCACTTCCACCAGCTTCATCAATCAGTGCTTCAAGGTCCTCAATTTCCTTTTCTACACGATAAGGTTTTGAATCACCACTTTCACCACGTCCGCGCCTGTCGTAGGAGGTAACGGTAAAATCCTGGGCAAGTGTATTCAACAACTCATTTACTCCTTTTGATTTCCGGAAACTCAATGCACCGTTTACGAGGATAAGATTGGCGCCTTTGCCTAATTTTTCGTAAGCAATGGGAGTTCCGTCTTTTGAGACAACTGTAGATTTTCTTATTGCTGTATCTAATAGTGCCGTATCCATATACCTGAATTTTAGTTGAGTTATTGCATCAAAAGATGTGCCTTGGTATATTTCACTGCAAATGAATTAGTTTTCAAACCTCTGGGAATAAACCTCAACCTGAATTATCAGGAATTGACCTTCAACACCTTACTTATTAATTTATCTGCTTCCCTTTTCTAGAAGCCATCTTCCGACATACAACTTTTATCTTTTAGCTTTTATCTTTTATCTATCACTAGCCTTCCATCATTTTGTCTTCACCCCAAATAATTATTTCCTTAGCTTTAAAGACTACCCGGAATAATAATAGATCATCCTCAAAAAATTTTCATTTATGCGTAATGTCGTTGCATGCCTGGCTATAGCTTGCGCCAGCACGTATTCTTTACATGCACAAATAGATGCGGGATTGTTTCGTTTTCCCGACGTATCTCAAAACCAGATCGTTTTTACCTATGCTAATGATCTGTGGGTAATACCAAAAGAAGGTGGAACTGCTATCAAACTCAGTTCGCCAGCAGGCGTAGAATCGTCACCAAAGTTTTCACCTGATGGAAAAATGATCGCTTTCAGTGGCAACTATGATGGCAACAGCGATGCTTACACCATCCCTTCAAATGGTGGTGTACCTGTTCGCATTACCCAACACGGTTACCCGGATCGTGTAGTAGACTGGACACCTGATGGCAAACGGGTATTATTTGCGGCTGGACGTGAAAGTGGTAAAGCACGCTTCAACCAGTTTTACACTGTTGATGCTGCTGGTGGACCGGCAGAAAAGTTGCCGCTGGCTTATGCCGAGTATGGTTCTTATTCACCAGACGGCAAACAGTTAGCCGTAGTGTTTCGCACGCAGGTTGGTCGCAACTGGAAACGATATCGTGGAGGCTGGAAGGCCGATATCAATATTTTTAACCTGGCTACCAAATCTTCTTATAGCATTTCCACTGAAGCTGATGCAGGTAATGAATTTCCAATGTGGCACGGCAATGCAATTTATTTCCTTTCGGATCGTGGGCCAGAACTGCGCATGAACTTATGGAAATACGACCTGGGAAATAAATCGTATACACAGTTGACGAAGTTCAATGATTATGATGTTCATTATCCATCGCTTGGCCCGGACGATATAGTTTTTGAAGCGGGAGGAAAATTATATCTCTATACGATCTCAACACAAAAACAGAAAGAGATATCAGTAAACATCATAACAGATAAAGCGCTGTTGAAACCAAAAGTGGAGACCGTTGACAAACTCATACAGACAGTGAGCATAAGCCCCGATGGCAACAGGGTGTTGGTACAGGCGAGAGGTGATATTTTTTCAGTACCTGCAGAGAATGGTTTTGTAAAAGACATGAGCCGCACATCCGGGGCTGCTGAAAGGTACCCGGCATGGTCACCCGACGGAAAACATATTGCTTACTGGAGTGATAAATCTGGGGAGTATGAATTGTGGCTCGCACAACCTGACGCTGAAAATTCAGCCAGGAAACTGACCAACTACGGACCTGGATATCGGTATCGTGTTTTCTGGTCGCCCGATAGTAAGAAAATGGCGTTTATTGATAAGGCGATGAGGATTCGGGTGTTTGATATCACAAACAATCAAACAGTGGAGGTAGACAAAGCATTACGATTTACTCATGGCAACCTGGAAAATTTCCAGGTCAACTGGTCGCCCGACAGTCGCTGGCTTACTTACAACAGGGATTTAGACAATCAGCACCGCGCTGTATTTATCTTTGATTATAATAATAAAAAATTGCACCAGGCAACCGGTGGTTTTTATAATGCATTCAGCCCCATATTTGATAGCGAAGGAAAATATTTATACCTGATTACTTCACAATCCTTCGCACCATCATACAGCGATATCGACAACTCATTTATATATGCAAATAGCGACAAGATTGCAGTTATTCCTTTGAAAAAAAGTACTCCTTCACTGCTTACGCCGAAGAATGATGCGGTAGCTATTAAAGAAGATGAGCCGGCGAAAAAACCTGACGAAAAGAAACCGGACGAAAAGAAGGCTGATAGTACTGCTACAGCAAAGAAAACAGAAGTGAAACCGGTAGATATAGATTTTGATGGTTTTGAGCAGCGGATGGATCTATTGTCGATGCCAGCAGGAAATTATGGTGCACTTACATCCACCAAGGGAAAGATTCTTTATATGAAGTATCCCAATACGGGTGCGCCATCCGGACAGGGTGCTCTTAAATTCTATGATATAGAAAAAAGAGAAGAGAAAAATATACTCGAAGGAGTTGATTTCTATCTAATGTCGGCCAACAGGCAAAAGCTGATGGTGGCTAAGTCCGGAACTTATGCCGTAATCAAACCGGATGAAGGGCAAAAATTTGAAAAGCCTTTGCGTATAGGTGAGATGCAGGCCTTGATAGATCCGCAGGAAGAGTGGAAGCAGATCTTTATGGATGCGTGGCGATTTGAACGCGATTATTTTTACGACGCCGGCATGCATGGCGTAGACTGGAAACAGGTAAAGGATCGCTACTTGAAAATGCTCAATGGAGCGATGACACGTGAAGAAGCCAATTTTGTTATAGGAGAAATGATCGGTGAACTCAATGCATCACATACCTACCAGGGTGGTGGTGATACAGAAGCAAGTAAGGCAAAACCGGTTGGTTACTTAGGTGTGGACTGGGCAACCGACGGAGAATTTTATAAGATCAAGAAAATAATACGCGGTGCTGCATGGGATGCAGAAGCACGCTCATCGCTCGATGTAGGTGGTGTGAACATAAAAGAAGGCGACTACATTCTTGCAGTTAATGGTGTGCCTCTCACAACTGCACAGGAACCGCATGCCGCTTTCCAGGGACTCGCTGGTAAGACGGTTGAAATAACTTACAATACTACCGGCTCATGGACAGGTGCCAAAACGGCTATCGTTCAAACAATGAGTGATGAATACCGCTTGCGCCACCTGGCATGGATAGAAGACATGCGTAAGAAAGTAGAAAAGGAAACCAATGGCGAAGTGGGTTATATCTATGTACCAAGTACGGGAGTGGATGGCCAGAATGAATTGATACGGCAGTTCAATGCACAATGGGATAAGAAAGCACTGATCATTGACGAGCGATTTAATGATGGTGGCCAGATACCCGACAGGTTTATAGAAATGCTCAATCGTGATCCACTGGCCTTCTGGGCGATACGTGATGGTAGTGAATGGCCCTGGCCGCCTTATGCACACTTCGGTCCCAAGGTGATGCTTGTAAATGGATGGAGTGGTTCGGGTGGAGATGCGTTTCCCGATTATTTCCGCAGGAAAAAATTAGGACCATTGATTGGTGCTCGCACCTGGGGTGGTTTGATTGGTATAAGTGGCGTGCCTCCATTAATTGATGGCGGTAGCGTAACAGTTCCAACATTTCGTATGTATAACCCGGATGGCACCTGGTTCAAGGAAGGATATGGAGTAGAACCAGATATTGCGGTTCCTGAAGACCTTGGTGCAATGGCGAAGGGCGTGGACCCACAATTGGAAAAAGCAATCTCGGAGATTAAAAATTTAATAAAGACAAAAGGTTATACAGCACCGGGGCGGCCAACTATGGAGAAGAAAGCCTACTGAGAGGATAAAAGTTAAAAGTTAAAAGATAAAAGTTGTTTCAATAGGGAAACCCCGACCTGAAACAACTTTTATCTTCCTAAAGTTTCGACCCACAAAATTTACAATAAGCGGCATCATTTTCATGCCCTTCTTTGCCACAGCCGGGACAGGTTTCATGACCATGTTTGCGTTTCCTGGCTGCCATGGCAATATCGGTACTGATAATTCCTGTTGGTACGGCAATAATGCCATAGCCAATGAACATCATGATGGAAGCAATAAATTTTCCTGCAGGTGTTACGGGTGATATATCTCCATAGCCAACCGTCGTGATAGTTACGATAGCCCAGTAAATACTATCAGGAATACTTTCAAACCCGTTTTCTCCTCTTTCTACGAGATACATCACTGAACCGAGGATAATAACCAGGCTAAGCACCACCAGCATGAAAATGCTGATCTTTTTCAAACTACTGTATACAGCTTCTTTGAGATAGTCCATTTCGGAAAGGAAGTGTGTAAGCTTGAATATGCGGAATATGCGCAGTAAACGCAGCGCACGAAGTACGAGCAGTGATTGCGCACCGGTTACAAAGAAGCTGAGATAGGAAGGTATGATTGCCAGTAGATCAATAATGCCTAAAAAGGATGTGACATAGCGTAATGGTTTGCGAATGCTGATCAACCGGAGAATGTATTCAAGTGTAAAAAAACCTGTGAATACCCATTCCAACACATAAAATATATTGCCATAGCGATCATGAAAAGATTTTACACTATCAAGCATGACCACAATAATGCTTGCGACGATCAATATCAGCAGGGCAACGTCAAATGCTTTGCCGGCAGTGGTATTTGACTCATAAATCGTTTCATGCAGCCGGGTGCGCCATGATATGGGTTTGGTTGATTGCATGGATGGTAAAATTAGGGTTTTAAAAGGTTGGGAGTATGTATACCTGTCGCAATACACCCGTAGGATAGTCGCAACGACACCGCGCGCGCTCTTTTATTGGCGATAAATTTGGGGGTAGAAGATTTGAAATTTATTTATCGCTTAAACTTATTAGCATGTTACTTAAAAATAAGAATGCAGTTATTTATGGTGCGGGAGGGTCGCTGGGCGGTGCTATTGCCCGCGCGTTTGCTCAGGCAGGCGCTAATCTTTACCTGAGTGGTCATCACCTGTCACCAGTAAAAAAACTGGCGGAGGATATAATTAAAGATGGTGGTAAAGCAGAAGTAGCAGAAGTAGATGCACTGGATGAAAAAGCAGTGGAGGCCTACCTTGTTGCCGTTTCGAAAAAAGCAGGTACGGTGGATATTTCGTTTAACTTGATCAGCCTGCTCGACAAACAGAACACTCCCTTGACTGATTTAAAAAAAGAAGATTTTACCCGCCCGCTGTTTCGAGCTATCGAAACGCATTTTATCACCGATACTGCTGTTGCCAGGCTGATGCAAAAACAGGGATCGGGTGTTATCCTTTCTCTTTCCGCCACACCCGGTGGAATTGGTTATGCCAATACGGGCGGCTTTGGCCCGGCATGTAAGTTTATCGAAAGTTTTTCTACCAACCTGGCTTCTGAACTTGGTCCATCCGGTGTTCGTGTGGTTAATATAAGATCGGCAGGGTCGCCCGACTCCAAAGTTTTTAAAGATGCGATTGAGCAGGGTGGTGAAAGAGTAGCAGCATTTATTGACAAGATCAAAAATGATACGATGCTGAAAGAAATGCCGTTGATGGATGATATCGCGAATGTAGCCGTATTCCTCTGTTCGCATATGGCAGCAAAAATTACCGGGGTAACGGTGGATGTAACGGCGGGAAGTACGGCGGCGTTGAATTATAAGGTGACGGATGTGGCGTTTTTAGACATGTAGGAGGAAACTTCGAGCTGCGAGCTTCGAGCCACAGGCTTCAAGCTGCAGGCTGCAAGCTTTGAATTCAGGTTAGACGTTCGTGTGGCTTCTGCGTTTTTAGTGAAGGGGAGGTGTTTTTATTTTTTCTTTACCATGGTGCTTTTTATGGAGGTGTAGACCATGAATATGTTGAGGGCCAGGATACCAACTGCTGCAATCAGAGCGCCATAATTATCCCGGCTTACGTTCCAGTCAAAGATTAATTCAAGTAAATAGAAGAGCCCGAGTAGAGCAGAGTAAACGATAATATTTACAAGTATTTGCTTTATTATCAATGATCTTTTCAATGGTCAGAATTTATCTGTTTGTGAATTCTGGTTTCATGGCGACAACATGAAGTTGATTACTCTGACAAGTATACGCAATTGGATTTTATGGAGAAAGGGGTAGGGTGTTATTTTTTTAGTTAATAGTTGACAGTTAGTATCAATACTCCTCGTATTGTATACTTTTTATGGCCAAAATGGCTCTAAAGAGATTCTGCTCTAAAGAGATTCTGTAGATAGCACAACCTGCGAACCCGGGAACTGAACAGCGCCATCGTCTTCAGCAGTGATGAATATTTTAGATGGCTTGGTATTCGAAACCGTTTCGAACGAGGATTTGAATTTACCAGAAAGAAGGCTGGTGGAGGTATTAATTTGTCCTACATTTTTCGTAGCCTCATTTTGCGACTCCATCCAGACAACATACGTTTGCCTGGAGGGTTGTAACTTTTTAGCTTCAGCAAGGTGAGAAAGCGAAATCTGGATATTATAGTTACTATTATTATCCTTTTTTACTTTGACGGTACCTCGTGCGCCAGGAACTACAGAAGAGTCTTGAAAGCTTACTTTTCTTGTGCAGGAACTGAAAAATACTACTGCAACGATGGCCAGCAGCATAATACATCCTCTTGTGAAAGAGGATTTCGAACTTTTAAGTTTCATATTTAATTTTTTAGAATTGTAGTAAAATGTCCTGCGTTCGCCAGCATTGCGATCATGAGAATATGCGTGCAGGGTGTGCATATTATTATTCTTCATAACCGCTTTTGATTATGGTTGAGATCATTTTGAATTGAACATTAGCATTGAAGCAATGAGCTGTATGGGCTGGAATAATAATACCTTCTCCCAATCTGAGTTTGTAATTTTTTTTATTAATAGTGAGCTCGGCAGTTCCGTCAATTATTTGAATAAATATGTCGAAGGGTAATTTCTTTTCTGTCAATTCCTCCCCGGCTGCTAAAGACGAAACCGTTATGTTGCCCGTGGTCTTTTTAATGATAGTTTTCATTAAAACCGAATTAGGCACATATTCTAGGATTTCCACTATTATATGCGGCATTTCTTTGGCCAGCTCTTTAGTATCATTGTTATTGGTGATGTCCTTTTTGATATACTCTATTTTATTAAAGGTCATCTTAATAAAAGGATATTAGGTTACATCATTCAGTTTAAATGTTACATGATTAAATGTTTTTGGCTAAAACACGTATTTACGTCGCACACATTATAAATTTTCAAGCGCTATTAGTCTCTTATGTTTCATCTTTTTGAAAAAAGTTGGAGTAAGACCGGTTACTTTTTTGAACTGGCTCGACAAGTGTGCTACATTGCTGTAATGTAATTTTTCGGCAATTTGGGTGAGGGTGAGTTCATTATATATAAGAAGTTCTTTTGCACGTTCAATTTTGTGTGAAATGACGAAGTGTTCGATAGTAGTCCCTTTTACTTCGGAGAAGAGATTTGACAGGTAATTATAGTCGTAATTTAATTTCTTGCTGAGATAGGCGGAAAAGTTTAGAAGAGGAGGTTCGTCACTATAGTGGATCATCTCCACAACAATATTTTTTATTTTTTCTATAAGTATACTTTTTTTGTCTTCCAGTAGGTCCAGGCCAGACATTAATAAGGTCTTTTTTAATTCTTGTTGTTGCTCCTTAGATAACTCTTCTCTTACTTCGACTTCGCCCAGCTCCACAACGGTATAATGAAGGTGCATGTTTTCCAACGCTGACTTTACAATCATCTTGCACCGAAGGCTAACCATGTTTTTTATCAGCAATTTCATTTTTACAGAAAAATATGGGGGATTACGTTCAATGAGCTGGCAGTGGTATCACCGAATTTCATTGAAGTTACATTTTTAAAGGGGAATAGCCTGTTTCAATTGTCATGGTAATGTATAACAACTAACCTGTGAATTATGTAACTTTTTTAAAGGATGATGTAACCAGGGAATGGATTGTAATGACGAGCTTACACTTACCCCCATTCCAATTTTAGTGAGATTCCATTTCAGTGCAGCGGTTGCCCAACAGGCTGCCTGACTTTCACAAATATGGAATTATTACCCTCCTTTTGAAAATGCAGGTATTCGATAGGGCTGCCCGTTTTTACTTTACCCAGGCTAATATGGAAACAATTTATTTTCATTTTTACACACTTGCATCATTATGACGGAGCATGATACCTATATTTTATTGATTGATGATGATGATGACGATGTTGAGATGTTGGCAACATCCCTGGAGGAACTTGGAATTAAAACCAGGTTTTACACTTCCGCAGAAACTGCTCTAAACTTTTTAACGGATGTCCCTCCAAACATGCCCATGTTGATAATTCTTGACTCAAATATGCCGGGTATAAACGGGAAAGAAACGTTGGCACTTATAAAAAGTAATGAGAAAACCAAAAGAATCCCGGTTATCATGTATTCGACCAGCATGCCGTTGATTACAAAAGAATCCCTTTTACAGCTTGGTGCCTTCCGCTGTTTTGAAAAACCGTATTCTTACAGTGTATTTAGTGAACAGGTAGGTATATTTAAAGAGCTTGCAAATTCTTTTTCCACTGTTTCAAACCCTTGTTTGTCCTGATTGTTCCTGCACAGAAAATTTTAGTTTTAAATTTTCCTGGTAAATTGTTACGGCTTCCCAAAAGGTTAAATCAAAATGTCATCGAAGGATAGAATCTTACGTCTTGTTATTTACATGATAGTTGGCTTCGTTGCTGCATTTCTGTATGGTTATTTAAAAAAGGACTAAACTCACTTACTAATATCACTTCTTAACCTTCTACAATTCGGCTTGCATAATTTATAGTAAAATACCAGTTTAATATTTTACTTAATACGGTATTCCTTTTTTAAAGTATGTATTAAGTTAATTGCCTGCCGCAACAATTTTTTCGATTCTCTTCTATAACCCTTGTTTACATTCTTAATTGAAACCAGCCGATAGTTGAATTCGCTTAGTGAGCTTTTATACCCGGGAAGGAGGGTGGGGTTGTGTGAGAGGCGAACGGGTATATTGTCCGAATCAGTGAATCTGCCCAGCTCTTCACCATTAAAAATAGCGGGTGCTATTTCCCTTTGAATATTGATGATGGACTGCTCCTGTTCATCCATACGTAATAACGATTTTGCGGACGCATCGTATTTTAGAATACTATCGAGCGCTGTTTTTTTCCGGATAAGTCTCAATCCCCCTGCTTTTAGCTGCTGCATGGTACCGTCGTTGGGTGAAAATTGATATAGCGTAATTCGAGGTATACTCACTGCCAGGA
Source organism: uncultured Chitinophagaceae bacterium (assembly GCA_965652975.1). Lineage (GTDB taxonomy): Bacteria > Bacteroidota > Bacteroidia > Chitinophagales > Chitinophagaceae > CADEDV01. The sequence continues at coordinate 16,443 of CBFGYO010000006.1, forward strand.
AATAGATTTGACTGGTAAGCGCAGTCGCGCTATCACTGTTCAGTAAAACACCCAAAGAATCAAGATTCGACTCACGTATGGTTCTACCGGCAATAATCTCGTTCAACCTGGCTGTATCGGCCTGTACTTCGTTAATGAGCGACTTGATAAATTGTTTTTCCCTTATGTGTTCTACATAATGTTCCCGCTGATTTTCTGCCATAAATCCTGCAAATACCGCAAGAAACAACATCAGGAACTCCCAGAAATAATGACTCCATTTTTTACGGGCAGTATGTGAATGATGGTGGACTTCCATAAAGTAATTTAAGGTAATAAAATATTATTATTTCTTCGTATACTTTCTTGAACTAGGTGAACGAATCCCCTTCGTGGTTTCCTCGTGACCTTTGAAATCCATAACTATCCACCATTATAAGGCATCAGGAAGTACACAACGAACCACTAAGGGAACAACGTATTATTTTTAATTATAGAGTGGAAAACTTGAATCCAGGGATACGTTAAAATGCGCAGTGGAATTAGTAAATTAATAGTGCCTTCACCAAAACGCTGCTATATGAAAATGGTGACCATCCTCCTCGTACTTATAACCACATTAAACGTAGCTGCCCAGGAAAGAGCAAATATTGCCTACATAAGAAATGGTGCAGAGATAAGAGTAATAGATTCGAATGGAAACAATGACCGTTTGCTATGGACGCATCCGGATGCAAAAGAGCCATTGGGCTTATTTGACCTGGCCTGGAGGCCCGATGGAAAGGAGCTGGCCTTTTCAAGTGCGCATGAAGCGGTGTATTCTTTTTATCATGCAGATATTTATTCCATAAAACCAGACGGCTCCGGTTTCCGAAAAATTACGAATGCACCTGACCGTAAGCAGTTTGACCAATTTAAAAAAGGCAGTGTTACTGTTACCGTACGGAATATGCAATACAGTTTCCAGCAAACGCAGGCAAGCCAGGGAATATTTATGATCAATATTATTGGTGCGGATGAACCGGTGCAGATCACTTTGCCACCCGGATCATCGAAGACGATAACATTTAAATCAGTGGCCGACTTCGGCAATAAGGCCCAGGCATTAGTAGCAATCAATGGTCCGATCAGGTGGTTCATGCCCGGTACAGATGTGAAAGCAGGACAATCGGTGAAAGCGCCCGACCTGTTGATCAGTGGTAATGGTATTGAAATGATGGGAGCATTCCGGCCCGTGTGGAAGCAGGATGGAAGTATGATCAGCTATAGGGATGGCAATTGCCTTGTGAAAATTATTCCTGCATATCCCCCGGTTGGAGAAGTTACGTTCAAACAATTGTTTGAAGGAAAAAATCCCATGGGCACTTGCACCTGGGACTGGGGACCAGTGAAGGGAATGGAAAATCAGATTATTTATACGGAAAATGAGAGTAATGAAGTGTCGGGCATTTATATAATGAAAGAAGGCAACCTGCACGACCCAAAAACTTTCCTTGCAAAATTCGCCAACTACCAATACCAGATTGCGCATGACCTGAAGTGGTTGCCGGATGGGTCAGGCGTTTTGTTTTCCGCTACAAACCTGATGATGGATGCGGCGAACATATTTAAATATGATTTTAAAACGAAGCAAACTACGCAGGTAACGAAATTGGAAGGATCATTTGCAAGGAGATTCACCATTTCACCGAATGGGCAGTGGATAGTGTATGAAAAGGCGAAGACAAAAGATGGTTATGATGATGTGGACATATGGATTATTAAATCAGATGGCAATAAAGATAAACTGTTAGTGAAAAATGGTTTGGGGCCGGCCTGGGGTAAATGAATAGTTTTTTCTTTGCGTCTTACACCCCTTGCGCCCCAGCCTGCCGGCCTTGCTTCGCCGTAGCTACGCGAAGGCACAGCAGGTAGGCTTTCGTGAAAATAAGGCTGCTAGCATCAGCTCACTTCTCTACTTATCTCCGAAAAAGTTCTATTAACTTTCCGGAAACTAATTGTTCATGCGCCAAAAGCCAGTCGGAATTTTTTCTCTTCCTGTAATTGTTGGTGCGCTTGGTTTTTTTGTCGACATCTACGACCTCCTCCTCTTTAATATCGTTAGAAGAGCAAGTTTTAGTGATTTGGGAGTCCCCGAGTCAGCCATGAAGAGCATTGGCGAAACGGTCATCAGTTGGCAGATGATCGGATTGACCATTGGCGGTATTGCATGGGGTATGTTGGGTGATAAGCGTGGAAGGAAGAGTGTACTTTTTGGTTCCATCCTGTTGTATTCCCTGGCTACTATCGCGAATGGATTTGTGACAGACGTGAATCAATATACCTGGTTGCGGTTCATAGCCGGATTGGGGCTGGCAGGAGAGTTAGGGGCAAGCATTACGCTTACGAGTGAATTATTACCAAAAGAAAAACGCGGGCTTGCAGCAGCAATCATTGCCACAAGTGGTGTGATGGGAACCATTACTGCTTATTTCGTATTCAAGTTAAGTGGTGACGACTGGCGTCTCTGTTACTTCATTGGAGGTGGAATGGGCCTGGCTTTACTTTTCCTTAGGGTAAGTGTACTTGAAAGCCGGATGTTTGACGCTATGAAGACTGTAAATATTCAGCGGGGCAACTTCCTCATGTTCTTCAACAACTGGCATCGCTTTGCCGGGTATATGCGTTGCATATTGATCGGTTTGCCGGTGTGGTATATTATTGGTGTATTGATCACCTTCTCTGATGAATTTGCCAAGCAGTTTGGCATTACAGGATTTGATCAGCCCACAGCATTGATGCTGCAGTATGTCGCGCTGGCCTTTGGTGATATGAGTGCCGGGTTTATCAGTAATTATTTACATAGCCGGAAGAAAACGCTTTATATTTTTTATGGCATCACAGCTATGTTCATGTTCCTGTTTTTTGCACTTAAGGGTGGCGGCTCTGCCATGAATATGTACCTGCTATGTATGGGATTGGGCTTTGGTTCGGGTATTTCTGTACTATACATCACGATGAGTGCTGAACAATTTGGAACCAACCTGCGGGCAACAGCAGCTATTTCAATTCCTAACCTGGTGCGCGGATGTCTGCCATTGGTACTGTTACTGTTTCAATTGCTGAGGGGCGAGGGATTTTCTGGAAATTATGTTACGGGTGCATGGCTCACCGGGGTCATTGTAATGATCATTGGATTTGTGTCTGTGGTGTATACAAAGGAAACTTTTGGTAGAGATTTGGAGTTTGTTGAGAAGTAGTTTCTTTATTGCTAAACTCTAAGAAATGGAAGGTCGAGTTTGACTTTATTCGTTTTTACCACATAGGAGCATAGTAGCATAGTTTTTACATAGATTTATCTTTAGTCGAATAAGTAAAGGCCTATGCTTACCTATGCTTCTATGCTCCTATGTGGTAAAAAAAGCTGATAAAGACAATATCGAAAACAAATTACCTTTTTTCGCCCTCATCTTCCCTCGGTTGAAAAAGCTCAATAAAATTCCCCGAAGGATCAATTAATAATATCTGCGAACCACCAGGACCAGTGATGATCTCGTTTCGAAAGTGTAAACCTTTTGCTTTTAATTTTGCAACTTCACTTGCCAGGTCTTCTACAACCAGTTCGATACGATTCCATCCACCCGGAAAAGGCAATGTTCCATCGGGCATAGGTCTTCCTGCCGAACTTTTTCTTCCGCTAAGGAGCAATCGCAGGTTGCCACGCGTTACGTCTGCAAATGCTGGTGAAGCGTTAATACCGGTTTTGAAACCTAAATGTTTTGTATAAAATTCAATGGCTGCGTCCACATCTTCAACCATATATCTCACATTTACCTGGTCTTGTTTCATACGTTTTCTTTAGCATTATTAATTAAAGGTCTGTAAATGCGCACAAAACTTATGCCTGAGGGAGGCTGCGAGCTGCGAGCTTTCCAGTTCGGGATTATTGTTGTCGCGTTCATTGTGACCTTTGTGGCTCTTTGTGTTCGTTGTGATGCCATAAGTTGGTGCAATGTTTAATGCATCACAACGAACACAAAGTATCACGAAGAGCACGACGGCTATGAGCTTTAATCTACATGATATTCTTTTTGCAGAAGTTGTATTGTTTCCGTTGCAGACTTCAATAGTGATTGAAGTCGTGTAATGATTACAATCGATGTAGTTTTATATTGGTGGAGATAATAAGTGAGGTCCAACAGCAGGCTTTTGTCGGTGGTGCGTAAGGCGGGGTTGCCAGTCGGTCGATTGATTTCCATTCCACGGATCATTGTTTCCAGAATATTCGCATCATATAGTTTGGCCAGCAGGGGATACATGATAGATAACTCGTCAAACTCCCTTGCCTGCAGGTACACGATATAATCATTCGCCTGGTCGTACATCATAATCGCGTCAGATGCTTTCTGATTCCGGATGAGGCGTAGTCCACCCGCATTCTTAAGTTGTTTGATGGTGCGGTCATTGGCCTGGTAGAGTGTAGAGCGGGTAGTGCGTCGGCCAAAATAATAAGCCTCGGCACCGTATGCATTGGGATTTGGGTTGTTTAATACCCTTATCAATGAATCGATGATCATAGTTTTTGAATTCCGCAGTTTGATATTGGCATTTATTTTTGCGGTATCCTGTTTTAAGTCTTCGACATATGAATTGATGAATACTCTTTCTCTTTTGTGTTCTACATAATGTTCACGCATGTTTTCTACGAGAAATCCGGCACTAATTGCCAGGAAGAGCATGAGGAATTCAAACAGGTAATGTTTGAAATGCTTTTCTTTTTTGGGCGTATGTGGGTGGTGGTGGACTTCCATGACTGTGTTCGCCTTTGATGCAGGCTAATATGCGTCAAAAAATCCGGGAATAACATACGTAATTTATCCCATTTTTCTGGAAGTGGAGACAGTTTGGGGATGTTCTTCAGTCGCTTTTACCACATAGGAGCATAGAAGCATAGTTTACACATAGATCTATCTTTAGTCGAAAAAGTAATGGCCTATGCTCACATATGCTTCTATGCTCCTATGTAGTAAAAAAGCCAAAGGAGAATTTTTCTGCTATACCCAACAGAGAATTTCCTTTACATGGCTAGTTTAGAAAAACCTCGGAATGAAAAAGGCCGACATTTCTGCCGACCTCTTAAAATTATTCTCCTAATCAACTTGTCGCTTTCGCTATTAAGCTAGTATAAACAGACAAGCAAGGACAAACTAATTCTAGCATTAACCTATCCCAAATCCTTCAACCACTTTACCAAATCATCCTTCGCTTTCCCTGTTTTACTCTGAATTCTACCCCATGTTTCATCTTCTTTACCTTCTTCATATTTCAGGTCGTCGTCTGTAAGGTTTGCATATTTCTGTTTTAGCTTGCCTTTCCACTCATTCCATTTTCCTTTTACTTCTAACTTATCCATAGTATTAGTTTTTAAATGATTAATAGGGTTATCGTGATAAAAGGATTAAAAACTGTGCCATAGTGCATGTACTTACATATCACCGCGATGTGATGGGTAAATATTCAACATTATGGTTATCAAATGCCTCACTATGAGTTTTAACATTCCTTGAAATACGCATAGTGTGGAGCAGTCATCGATTTTGCCAGGATGTGTTTATGCATCCGATATGAAGTATATTAGCTTTGTTACAATCAATTTATGCCTGCGAAAGATATTTACCTATCGAAATCAATTGAACAACTTGAAGGTGTTTGGGAGAGGTTTGATCCCCCTACGCCACTTTTAGAAAAAGTTCATCGATTTAGAAAAGTTCCCATTTCGGAGTTGACTATCGAACAACTAAGATTATTGATTGGTCAAAACGTCGGATTGATTTATTTAATTCCAATTGCTATTCAAAAGCTCAGGGCCAACATATTTGCAGAAGGCGACCTTTACGAAGGGGATTTGCTCAGCAGTGTACTTACTTCCGAAGACAGCTTTTGGGAGCAACATTCTTTATTAAAAAGAGAATTACAGGATCTGTTAAAAGGAAATAGGCCCGTAATCGAAGAGAAGAACGTAGCCAACCAATACAGGCAGCTAATTAAAAAGATAGATGCTTTTCAACTTAAATAAAAGGAATTCATATCAACAAGCACCTAAAAAGTAAAAGTGGTTACCATGGCTGAAAAACCCAACCCGGGAACCACTTTTATCTTTTAACTTTTATCTTTTATCTCTTCACTGTCACCAACATAAAAGTTGCCGGAATAGAAGTATTATTATTCGTCCCTTTATTCTGACTGTTGAATAAAGTTTCCAACTCCTGTTGCAACTGCGTTGCCTTGCCATTCTTTTCCGCTGCTTCAAATGCATTCATGGTAGGTCCGTAGTAATTCTTGAACCTGCTCACAAATTCTGAAGCTGTGATCGGTGCAGCGAATGTGAAGGTCTCCCGGGAGAACGATACGTTTTCTTTGGGAATACCAGCAGCTTCGAAACGTTCAGTAACATTGCTTTCCACACCCCACAACATCGGACTTACAAATCCTTCTGGTGGTGGAGGTGTATATGCTGAGCTGATTTTGAGTATTTGTGCTACCAGTGTAGGATCGCCGGGTATCCAGTTGCCCATCACAATTCTTCCGCCCTTTTTAGTAACCCGTACTAATTCCTTTGCTACATCAAATGGTTTTGGGGCAAACATGGCACCGAAGACAGTAACAACAAGGTCAAAACTTTCATCTTGCAGGTCTTCCAGGTTCGTAGCATCACCATATTGAATAACACAATTGTCGAGACCTTCTTCCTTAATTCTTTTGTTGCCCGCTTCTACCAGGTTGCGCGCAATGTCAACTCCCAGTACATCGGCGCCGAGTTTAGCGGCAGGAATGGCGGTGGTACCGTCACCACAACCAAGATCGAGCACTTTCATACCTTTTTTAATACCGAGTTTGGCGACAAGCGAAGCTCCGCTTTCGCGCATGGTTTCTGCCAGGCGGGTAAAGTCTCCTTTTTCCCATAACGCCTGGTTTGGATTAACTAATGTTTGATTTGCATTCATGTTTCATGTTTTTAGGTGATGCAAGGTAAATCTATGAAGTATAGCCGAAATTTTAGAATTTCCTAACGGTAAAACTTTTTTGTGAATCGCCTAATATAATCCAATGTTTTCCAAATGGATTATACTGACAGCACAGGTGCCCATTTCGTACTAACGGTATTCAACGGATATTTCTATTCCCTTTTTACCTGACAGCAGCCTGGTCTTATTAGATTTATCTTAACATCCTTCCTGCGAAAATGAATAGGGCCCGGAGAGACGCACATGCATTAACTATTATCTAAAAAAAGTTCCTTGTTTCTAGGTATTGCACAGCAAAGGAACGGGCACTATATTGCGTCCCTAAATCGATATATGAAAAAATTATTAATCCTGTCCCTGTCCCTTTCTTTTGCCTATACCAGTTTTTCCCAGCAGTTTAGCAAGATAAAAGAGTGTGCGATTCAAAATGGCATACTGAAAGATGTAGAGTTAGATTATAACCCTGCTACCGGCGACCGCTCGATTGTCGTGAATGGCGTGCGTAAGAACTTTTATGATGTGTATCCCAAATCGGGCCCGGAGTATGCCAAGGGACAGTCCTGGTATACTAATAGCGACAGCATCCAGTTCAATGGGAGCTCATTTAAAAAATATGGATACCCCCGAATATTGGGCATCAATGATATTACGAAAATCGGCAACTATAAAGGAGTAGGTGTGTATAAGGAAGTCGGCGTTACTGGTATAGTCCAGGTGATATATATACCAGCAGAGCAGGGATGCGAATTTCAACCCTATGAGATTAGGTGTGCCGGCAAAGTTAAAATTGAAAAGGTAAGTAGTACTGCAACGTCTATGCAGTTTACTGCTAAAACAACCGGACTGACCGGCAATATTACTTACGAATGGACATCGAAGGATGTTTCTATTATCAATGGCCAAGGTACCCCGAACGTCATACTCGATTTAACATACGCTAATAATGATGATAAGATTTACCTGTCCGTAGTCGCAGCCGATTCCAGGAAATGTCCAATATCAGGTTTTGAGGGAATATATGTGTCCAAACCCGGCGCTGCTACTAATACGGGCAGCAAATCCAACTGGACTCCTAAGGAACGAAAAGAGTTTGTTGATGCGTGCATACCCAATACAAAAATGACGGAAGCCAATGGCCGGGCTTATTGCTCTTGTATGCTGGAAAAGATTGAAAAGAAATATCCGGATCCTGCTACGCTGGAAAGGGAATTTAAAAAGGAAGATGTAGAACCATGGGCGAAAGAATGTCGGCCGAATTCTCAATAATAGATATAGTAAGGGTGATTTCCTCCATGCGCTTTTTTACCACATAGGAGCATAGAAGCATAGTTTACACATAGATTTATCTTTAGTCGAAAAAGTAAAGGCCTATGTTTACCTATGCTGCTATGCTCCTATGTGGTAAAAAAAGCTAATAAACGCAACCTGCCGTACAAGGTTATACTGACTACTACCTAATTAATAAAGACCTCATCGACAAAAATCCATCCCTTATCCCCTTTCCCCGGATGCCATACCGGTAACTTTTGTAAAGGCGTTGCTATTACTTTCAAGTATTTTATCTCCACGGGTTTAAAAGAAACTTCATACGGCAGCAGGTATGCTGGCTGTGCCTTCGACGGCTGCTTCGGCGTAATACGATTGAGTAATTTTAATTTTCCCCGCTCATCACCTCCCCACACTTCAATAGATGTAGGAGGCATAATGTAACCGCCAATGTCTATTAGCGTACTAAGTGTAACCGACGAAAGCCTGGCTGGGGAATTGAATACAAACAAAGTTTCGAACTTACTTCTATAACCCAGCCATTTACCACTTCGAATATTATTGACTTCACCTTTTACCAGGTCTGTCAGCGTTTGCGCCCCATCGCCCTTATATTGCGCATCGGGCGGCAACACATTGATTACTGAATCGGGCTGCTGACCCGCCTTGAAAAAACGATTCTCCATCACATCACTGCTGATCCAACCCTGTTTGAATGCCTTTGCTTTTACAGTAACATTTGAATCAAGTACAATATTATCATTGTATTTTGGGGATTTTACGCTATCCGGCTCTGTTCCATCGAGTGTATAATGTATGTTCACTCCATTGATGTAATTTTTTAGTTTAAGCACCAGCGATTTCCTGATCACCTGTTCTTCATTTTGTAGTATGGGTGGAGGGAGTTTTAAAATTGTTGTGTCGCCGGTATAACCACTCTCAACAACTATTCCTTTCAGCGATTGCTTCAGCTTTTCAATAGAGGCATTCTGTAAAGGAGTATTCCATATATAAAGATGCGACAACCCTGGCAGCGACGAAAGCGATAAAATATCATGTTCCTTCACCGTAGTGCCGGATAGCGAAAGCTGTTTCAACTCACTTAGTTTTCTAAGTTCGCTAAGCGTACTACCGGTGATGTTGGTAAAAGAAAGATTAAGTTTCCGAAGGTTGCTGAACTGCCCGATGGTTTTTAGTTCTTCATCTTTCACCGGCATTTTATTCAGATTAAGGCTTACCACCTGTTCCTTTACTGCCAGCAGTTCCTTTAATTGTGCTGGTGTATATGCCTGCGCACTGAAAAATTCCACACCCAATGCCGGCGATGCTGCTGCCAACGGATATACGACACGGTAAGTTGTATTGAGTTTCTTTATCTTTTTTTCATCTGCCGCCGCAAATTCGTAATCATCGGATTCAATGGTATTAAAAAGAATGTGGGCAATCTGGCGTAAAGTATCTTCCTCGGGAAGTTCGATCACCTTGATATCAAAATCCGCATTGTGTTTTATCCATCCATACAAAATTTGAATTTCCTGTTGTGTGAGTTGCGGTTTGCCCTTTGGCGGCATATGTTTTTTTGATTCCAGGGGCAAATGCACACGCTGCAGGAGTAACCCATAATTTTCTGCCGTACTATCCCAAAGTTTTCCATTTTTTCCGCCCTTTAATAGCATTTCTTCAGTCTCCATCACCAGTTTTCCTTTGGCTTTGCTGGTATTATGGCAACTTATACACTTGCTTTGCAAAATGGGTTTCACCATGTGCGCATATACCTGCGCATCTTCGAAAAGAACCTTCTCTGGTTGTTGCTCAGGCATCATGGGTGCAAAAACAAAATCACGGCCGTGCGTAATGCCAGCTCCCTGGTGACCGGCTATCAAAATCACCACTAAGCTCAAAATTGCCGTTGGGGTCTTTAGCCAGTTGAACTTTCTTATTTTCTCACGATAAGCATACCATACACAGCTTATTAACGACACCAGGATACCGGCCCACTTATGCCACAGTAAAGCATCGGCATCGTACTCATTTTCTCTTGATAAGAATAATCCCATCATAGCAGTAAGCGAGGCGGTGAACGCTGAGAATAATAATAGCCAGTTACCAAAATATCCAGCCGCGTCATGGTGTCGTGACCGCTTTTCTACAAACAATGCCCAAAAAATATAAAGTACGAATAGAGTAATCGGGAAATGCAAAAACAATGGATGCATTCGGCCTACTACCTGCAACCAGGGGGGTAGAACGAGGCGGTTCTCAAAAGCTGCGAAAAACAGCAAGAGGCAATTCAGGGCAAAGCAGGTATTGAAAATAATATTGCTTACACGTTGTGTCACGAGAGTACACTTTTATTCATCGGAACAAGGGAAATAAATTGTCGCATTGATTAAGACACTGGAGTTAATTTGTACGGATATACATGACCGGAATTCCATTGCGCTACATACAGGTTCTCATCCTCATCGATACATACATCATGCGGGTATTGAAAAACCCTGGAGGATTGATACATTTCGCTTAATTGGTTATTGGTATAAGTTGGTTCCGTGCCGCCGGGATTGGAAACAACTTTATTGTTTTTATCCAGTATTGTTACAAATCCAGATTCTTTCCATAACGAATTCTGGCTTTGCAAAACTGCCGCATACAAATAGTCGCCATGAATTACGGGGCGACACACCCATGCGCCCGGCATATGTATGGTATCAATGTATTCCCCGGTTAGCGTGTAACGTTTGAATGCATTTTGTTCCCTCGAGGTAACGATCAAAACCGGTTTATCTTTTTGCCGGTTGTCATAGCAAATGCCGTGTGCATTTTGCAGGTGTTTTTCTTCCGGTCCCCTTCCACCCCAATGACGGATATATTCGCCTTTATAATTATAGTGAATGATAAAATCCTTGCCATATCCATCTACTACATAAATATCACCATTCGGAGCAATTGTTGTTTCGGTGGGAATATATTCATCGGCTTTGCTGTATGCACCCGTTTCTTTAGGATAATCCAAAGTCATCAACACTCTGCCATCAAGGTTTGTTTTGATCACCTGGTGACGGTTGTTGTCGCAAATGAATAAAACTTCCTGACCATTTTCATTAAATAATGTGAGGCCATGACCGCCGGGATATTCGGTACCCCATGTTTTTAGCAACTTTCCTTTTTTATTGTAAATGATGATATTGTTTTTTGTTTCATTGGTAAGCAGGATAATTCTTCCCCGACTATCCTGCACCATTTCGTGGCAATCCTTTACAGGAAATCGAGAAAAATCCAGTTGCCCCCATTTTGTATCAATGCGATATTGTTTGTTATTATGGCCAAGAATGATATCTCCTTTTTCCTTTGCTGTAAGAAATCCCGGCAGGCAGGCAATTCCACCGGCTGTGATAGCGGTATTTTGGAGAAAGGTTCGTCTATTCATAATATTCTATTACTTATTTGATCAAGGTGCGAGCCTGGAAATATTTCAAGCAATTAAATCTTTTTTTACTTCTCCATGTACATCCGTAAGCCGGTAGCGGCGCCCCAGATGTTTAAATACTAATTTCTCATGATCCAATCCCATCTGGTGCAGGATCGTGGCCTGGAAGTCGTGCACATGCACAGGATCTTTTGCGATATTGTAACCAAACTCATCCGTTTCGCCATACACACCGGGTTTTACTCCACCACCAGCCATCCATACAGTAAAGCACCGGGGATGATGGTCTCTTCCATAATTTTCTTTTGTCAATTCTCCCTGGCAATAATTGGTGCGACCAAATTCTCCACCCCAAATCACAAGTGTTTCATCCAGCAAACCACGTTGTTTCAGATCGGTGATCAATGCGGCACTCGCCTGGTCCACGTCCTTACATTGCCCGCGAATTTCACCCGGCAAATTATTATGTCCATCCCAACCCTGGTGATAGAGTTGCACGAACCGAACGCCATTTTCTGACAGCTTGCGCGCAAGCAAACAATTGGCTGCATAGGTACCGGGTATTAAACATTCCGGTCCATATAACTTAATAATGCTCTCCGGCTCCTTGCTCAGGTCGGTAATTTCAGGCACTGCAGTCTGCATACGATACGCGAGTTCGTATTGCTGCACCTTGGTATTTATTTCAGGGTCGCCAAATTCATTGTAAGATGCCTCGTTCAGCTCGTTTAATTTATCCAGCATTTTGCGGCGCTCATCTTTGGAAATGCTTTCGGGATTGTTGAGATATAAAACAGGGTTTTCGCCGCTGCTGAATTGCACACCCTGGTGAACAGAATCCAGGAATCCGTTGGTCCATAGTTTTGAATATACACCCTGACCATTGCCCTTTCCTTTTGATAACAACACGCAAAATGCAGGGAGATTTTTATTTTCACTTCCCAGTCCATAACTCAACCACGAACCCATACTGGGACGATTGCCCACCTGTGCACCGGTTTGGAAAAATGTCAATGCCGGATCATGATTAATTGCTTCAGTATATAAGGATCTTATTACACACAGCTCATCAGCAATGGAAGCAGTGTAAGGCAACAATTCACTGAACCAACCGCCTGCCTGTCCATGTTGATTGAATTTGAAAACCGTGCCCGCCAATGGAAATTTTTTCTGATCAGCAGTCATGCCAGTCAGTCGTTGGCCCATACGTATCGATGCGGGAAGATCCTGGCCAAACATCTCCTGCAGTTTGGGTTTATAGTCAAAGAGGTCGAGTTGTGAAGGAGCGCCATTTTGAAACAAATAAATTATTCGCTTTGCTTTGGGCGCAAAATGTGGGAGGCCCGTGAGTAGGAGCTCTTCATCGTCCTCCGCACCGCTGAACAGATCGGGGATCAATAATGAACCCAACGCAATGCTGCCGATACCCAGGCTCAATCGTGCCAGGAATTTGCGGCGGTTTACTCTGAGATTATGTTCTAAAATTTCTTTTTGCATGGGCGAAATCTTTATTCGAATTTGCGCTCTTCAGTGTCTAAGTTTTTGTTATCGCTTCCTCCATATTGTAAATCATGTTAATCGTTTTCATAAGGGCTGCACATGAATTGATGTCGGAAATATCTTTTGGCACAAACTCACCCGCTTTCAGTGTTAGTCGAGCATTAAGTTTGTTTTGGCGAAACAATTGCAATTGTTCTTCAAAATAACTGGTAAGGATTTTTTGTTCGTTCGTACCTGGTTTGCGGCAGATTATAAGACGAAAGGCCTTTTGAATTTTTTGTTCCACCGAAATGTTTTCATTCATCAACCGTTGAGCGAGTACGCTGGATGCTTCCAGCACCGTTGGATCATTCATCATCACGAGCGCCTGGAGTGGCGTATTTGTTTTTAACCGTTTTACTTCACATTGATCACGGTTACTTGCATCAAACATGATCATACCCGGAGGTGGAGCAGTGAGTTTGATGAATGTGTACATGCCTCTCCGGTAAAGCGCATCGCCTTTGTCCTGCTTATAAGTTGCCAATTCACCCCGGCCAGATGTCGAAGATTCCCATACGCCTTTGGGCTGATAGGGTTTAACGCTTGGACCGCCAATGGTCTTAACGAGCAAACCACTGCTGCTTAATACAAGGTCTCGTATAAACTCTGCCGATAAACGATTTCTTGGTCCGTGTGACAGGTAAACATTTTCAGGATCGCTCTTATATTTTTCCTTTGTTGTTTTTGTTGACTGGCGATAGGTAGCCGAAAGCACTAATTGCTTTACGAGTCTTTTGATGTCCCACCCATGCTCCATAAAATCAACAGCCAGCCAATCCAACAGTTCCGGGTGCGACGGCAGTTCACCCTGCATACCGAAATCACCTGAAGTTTTTACAAGGCCTCTGCCGAAAAATTCCTGCCACAACTGGTTTACAAAAACCCGGGCGGTTAAAGGATTGTTTTTGCTGACTGTCCATTGAGCAAGACCTAAGCGGTTTTTCTTATACTGCGTGGTATCAAAAGGCATTACTGCATTGATGGCCGCAGGAAACACCTGGTATGATGGCGCATCGTAACGGCCGCGGTCAAGTAAATAGGTGTTACGCAAGGTATCTTCAGCGAGCACGGATACTGTCATCATACCCGTATCTTTCTTATTCACAAAAGTTAAAACCTTCTGTACGTCTTCATCGCTGATCTTCAAAAGAGGATGCTTAGCCGGTTTTGAAACAGACACATCACCCTCGTAACCTTTCTCTTTTGTATTGTTGAAGAATGCAAGTAAAGAATAATATTCCCGCTGTGAAAAAGGATCGTATTTATGATCATGGCATTGTGCACATTCGACGGTTATGCCCAGGAGACCTTTGCTATACGTTTTTGTCTTGTCAACCAGGTATTCAACGCGATATTCTTCCGGAACAACGCCGCCTTCTTCTGTATACTTATGATTCCGAAAAAAACCAGTTGCAAGAATTTGTTCTTTAGTAGCATTCGGAAGCATATCGCCTGCAATCTGCCAGGTAAGGAACTCATCGTAAGGGAGATTTTTATTAAAAGCATGAATTAGCCAATCTCTCCAGGGCCACTGTGTCCTGATATTATCATCCTGGTAACCGTAACTATCGGCATACCGGGCAACGTCGAGCCAGTGCACAGCCATTCTTTCACCATATTGTGGCGTGCTTAGCAATGCATCTATTATTTGTTCGTATGCGTTTTCATTGTTGTTTGCCAGAAATTTATCCATCATGTCCAATGACGGTGGTAGGCCTGTAATATCCAGTGATGCTTTTTTTAATAAATGTTCCCTGCTGGCTTCTTCGTTGGGCTCCAGGTTTTTTTCATCCAGTTTGCTGAGTATAAAATAATCGATCTCATTTTTGATCCAATCTTTGTTGTCACTTACATCAGGCAACGGATGTTTTTGTGGTTGTATGAAGGCCCAGTGTTTTTCATATTTCGCGCCCTGCTGTATCCATTTTTTCATGATAGCGATTTCATGATCGGTGAGCATGCCCAGGTGCGACTCGGGCGGCGGCATATAATAAAGGCTGTCGGCGGAGGAAATGCGTTTGTAGAGTTCAGACTCTTCAGGATTGCCGGGTATAATTGCAAATGCACCTTTGGTTTCTTTTAGCGGTGCGTACGCACTATCAGGAATATCCAATCTTAAATCCGCCTGTCTTTTATTGCCATCGGGGCCGTGACATTTGAAGCACTTGTCGGAAAGTATTGGGCGAACGTGGAAGTTATAGCTTATGGTTTGGGGCAAAGTGGTTTTGTCTGCCTTACCTTTCATAAGGCAGGACAGGCCCGTAACGAGGAGGGCCAGAACAATTATAATAATTGTATATCGACGATACATTTTTTGGCTTCGAGCTCCGAGCCTCGGGCCTCGAGCAAGAAATATTCGCTCGAAGATTGAAGCTGAGGCAACTTTTATTTATTCAATAATATTTCCTTGTTAAGCGGAATTACAACACACCGGCTAGATTCTATTTTGGGGACCTTTTCCGATGGCCAATTTATTCATTTTTAAGTTAGGAAAATCAGTGTGTGAAGGGGTTTACTCCTGATTATTCAACTATGGGCGACATGCAATCGATTGACTTAGTAATGAGTGTGTAAGGTTTCGGTTTTAGCGAGCCTTAGGTCTTATTTGCCCATACGCCCTTGGTCTAAATCTCGCTAGTGTTAGGGGATCACGACGAACACAAAGAACCACGAAAGGCACTACGTATTATGGAATTGATTATTGGAATGGAGTTATAAAATGATTAAATAAAAAAAGCCGGCATTGTTACCGGCTTTGAAAATAATTAAAGCCATATCAAAGCACAATCTTCACGTTGGGTTTATCGCTTACATCTTCGCCGTAATAAAAGACATACAGGCTCCCGAAGGAATACATACCTCCTCCATCGGATCTTGTTTCAATAAAATACTCATACGAGCCCTTTTGTGAGTTCGAAATGTAAAATGCTTCGTGCCAGTCCGAACTATTACCTCTTTGCACTAAGACTTTCATCGGAGTGCCAGGTCTTATATATTTATAAATGTCCAAAACTTGTAGACTATTGTACCATATGGGAATCCATTCATGGTTACTGAAAACGAGATCAGCGGTTGGGTTTTGAATGTTCCTAACAGTAACTTTTGATGTATCCTTATCAGAACGTCCTGTGGCGTCAGTAACAGTCAGCTCAAACTGATATTCTCCCTGTTTGAGATTTTGTATCCACGTAGTGGCTAAATGCTTATCCTCAAATGTGTGCGAATCCGGGCCACTAATTTTTGCCCAACTAACCTCTTTGATATTGTTTTCACGGTCTGAAAAAGAACCAAGCAGCTGAACCTGGCCTGTGGGTAAGGTGATAAGAAAATCGGGACCAGCATTTACTATCGGAGCAGTAATTGTAGTTTGGATTGGCGGTCGCACAGGTGGTACTGCACTAACAGGAGGTTGTGAAGTGCCGGGGTTG
Organism: uncultured Chitinophagaceae bacterium; assembly: GCA_965652975.1. Classification (GTDB taxonomy): domain Bacteria; phylum Bacteroidota; class Bacteroidia; order Chitinophagales; family Chitinophagaceae; genus CADEDV01. The sequence continues at coordinate 33,089 of CBFGYO010000006.1, forward strand.
CTTTTACTGCAGGCCATGTAGCACATAGCTTGCAACAGAGCAACAAACAGGATGATAGTGGCTCTCATTTCTTTAAAGTTTAGAATGGTTTGAATAAATCACCTATTCCAGATGCCACACTGTGAATGTATGACTTATTCGTCATTTTTATCATATCTGCGAGGGGAAAGCGTAATTAGCTATTTATCTTCTTAGTTCGTTGCGGGTATTACAGGCATTCCTTAAATGATAACCCTACATAAATTCGTGGGAGGGAATAATCGGGTGTTGCTTGCGAAAGGGAAGATTAGCAGCGGGTTATGCCGGGCGCCGTGACGCTTGTCAAGTTTCATCATATCAGTATTAAGGGCGGATCTGGGTAGATTGCACGATCTCTTCAAGCAAAAAAATGTTTGTAAACATTTCCACTTGTTTAGTACTGCAATTTGATTTCGGCACTTCCTTGTGTTCATCAACCAGGTAGTAAAAATTTCATCCTCGCGCTCATGAAAGCGGCTCCGGTCGTGGAGGACTTCCTGCCGGCTTTGATTTTTCATCCGGTAAAGGAATAAATTCGTGGTTATCATTTGGCGGCAGTATTATTCTACCCTGTTTCCAATCTTCTTTGGCCTGTTCTATTCGTTCCTTTCGGGAGGAAACAAAATTCCACCAGATAAATCGTTCACCTAATGGCTCACCACCTAACAGCATGAGTGTAGTGTTCTCTTTGGCAATGATGAGTGGATCCACACCTTTGTTGAAGACCAACATTTGCCCGGGATTATAGGTGATTCCGGAAAGTTCAACACTACCCTTTGCAATGTAAAATCCACGCTCAGTATGTTCTTTGGGCAGTGCGAAGACTGCTCCCTGCTGTAATACAACATGTAAATAAAAAAGGGGTGAGTTTGTTTTAACGTCGTTTCTTAACCCATATGCATTTCCTGCTATCAATCGCATCCACACCCCTTTGTCGGTAAATACAGGGAGTTGTTCGGGAGTGTAATTGTTAAAGGCTGGTGCAGACTCTTCATCTTTTTCCGGAAGCGCCACCCAGGTTTGTATCATCTCCAGCCCGCCTTTGAGTGAGGAAGGATCTTCAAACCTTTCGGAATGCGCAATTCCGCTGCCTGCGGTCATCCAGTTTACTTCACCCGGACGAATGATTTGCTCCACACCCAAACTGTCCCTGTGTGTTACCTGTCCACCGAAAAGATAGCTTACTGTGGAGAGTCCAATATGTGGATGTGGCAACACGTCCAGAGATGAAGGTTCAGACGGTATATCTGCTACTGGTCCTGCATGGTCCATGAAAATAAAAGGACCGACCATTCTTCTAAGACGGAAGGGAAGAATGCGTTTTACTTTCATTGCTTGGCTAATAGCTGCTTCCCTGGCCTGGATTACAATGTCGAGCATACCCGCAATTTCCGATAAAAATTTTTTTCAGATTGTAAAATATCTGTTCCTCACTTACCAGGGACCAATTACAATAGTTATTTAGAATAACTGCTCAATTGTAGCCATTGGCATAAACATACGACCACTATCAGGCAGAAGTGTAAACCCATATTTAGTGTAAAATTCTTTTGCTTCCTGCTCAATTGGATCAACCACCACTGCCATAGAGCCAAGATTTGAAGTAGCATCATAACTTCTTTTCAGCGCATCCAATAACAGTAAGCTACCAAGTTTTTGACCTTTGAATTTATTATCAACTGCTAATCGGCCGAGAATAGTCACCGGCAAGTCGTGATACTTTTGAAGTTGCTTTACAAACGATTCGGGCAGTTGTGACCTGGGAATTGAGCCATTTGAGAGTGTATAATATCCTTTGATTACTTTATCATCATCCGAAAGAATAAAACATGCAGACACTTTACCCTTTACATCTTGTTTTGCTTGTTTATGAATGTAGTTATCCAGCATGGCCTTACCACATGAAAATTTTGCCTTTTCATGCGAGGCTCCCAAAACATTTGTGACATAACTCATTTCGGTGCTATCACTTTTTGATAACTTTTTGCGGCCTGGACTAGTTCTTTATTAGGTTTCGTTGGATTAGCAAGTGCTTTAAAGAAAATTTGCTTATCCCTTTCAGAAGCCAGTATTGCATTGTTTTTTTCAATAATGGCTATAGCCGCCTCCTGGGTGGTATGAATAACAAACTCTGATAAGGATTTAAAACCCTTAATTCTCGCAGCTTCCTCAAATAATTCTTTTTGATTGCGGGTGAGACGGGCGTCAAACCTCGCCTCCGCAATTACTTTCTGACGTTTTTTAATTGTACTCATCACCTATAGTTTCTTATAAATAAATGTACGGATTATTTCCGTACAATGCAAAATAAATGGTTAACCAGGAGTTAGGAATTAGATTGTCAGTCGTCGCAACATCGTATTAATCAATGCCATATTTTCATAAATACCAAATTTTACCAGATCTGTCTGTATATTGGATTCCTTAAATTCAATTTCGTTTTGGATATGGGAAAAAAGTCAGTCACCATGGTTTTAGGTTTTGGCGGGCCGGGTCAACAAGCAATAATGGTAAGTAAATCCGTAATCTGTATACCTATGGCCGGGTTATTGAGGTGAGATTTGTAATTACTCTCAAAAAAAGTAGCCAGGTGATCTACTTTAAATGCATGAAATAAATTTTTATAGTTGTAAAAATGAGGCCACATCCTTCCATACATTATTTACTTCCGGGTTTAATACAATTCAACTATGAGCGACAAAAAAAATGAAAACCATGAAGACCCAATTGGCCGTAACGAAGCACGTAGGGATTTTTTAAAGCAATCATCCCTGATCGCCGCACTTACTGTCGTGCCTGGCACACTGGTAAAAGCGGCTGGTAATGGCATGGATGAAAAAATTGCGGAGTATTTTGAAAAGGTACCGTTATCGATTGAAGTGAATGGTACCACTCACAAACTGACAATTGAGCCACGTGCTACCCTGCTTGATTTGCTTAGGGAACAACTTGCGCTGACTGGTACAAAAAAAGGTTGCGACCATGGACAATGTGGTGCCTGTACGGTGCACGTAAATGGGAGACGCGTGCTCTCCTGCCTTTCTCTTGCAGTGATGCAGGATGGAAAAAAAATAACAACTATCGAAGGCCTTGCAACCGGCGATAAACTACATCCCATGCAGGAGGCATTTATAAAGCACGACGGTTTTCAATGCGGTTATTGCACGCCCGGCCAGATTATGTCGGGCATTGCATGTATAAAAGAGGGACATGCAAATAGTGATGATGAAATACGGGAATATATGAGTGGGAATATATGCCGTTGTGGTGCTTACCCCAATATCGTTAAAGCCGTAGCCGATGTAAAAAAAGGAGGGCACACGTTATGATCAATTTTGACTATATAAAGGTGACAAGCGTGGATGCTGCTGTAAAAGCAATAATTAAGGACAACAAATCACAATGGATTGCTGGCGGAACTAACCTCGTGGACCTGATGAAGAAGGGAGTAGTAGAACCTGAAAAGTTAATCGATATTACTAATGTTCCGCTAAAAGATATCAGAAAGCAGGGCACGCAATTGCACATCGGTGCACTGGCCCTAAACAGCGACGTTGCAGAGAATGAACTTGTTCGAAATGAATACCCATTATTATCACTTGCGCTTAAATCTGGTGCATCCCAGCAAATAAGAAACATGGCAACTGTGGGTGGCAACATGATGCAACGCACCCGCTGTCCTTATTTTTATAATATTGATATGCCCTGCAATAAGCGGAGCCCGGGAAGCGGCTGTGGCGCGCTAAAAGGTTTTAACCGGATGCATGCAATCTTTGGTGGTTCGGATAAATGTATTGCCGTGCACCCGAGTGATATGTGTGTAGCCCTGGTTGCACTGGATGCGACTGTTGTTGTTACCGGATCAAAAGGGGAGCGGCGTATTCCATTTAACAACTTCCATCGGTTGCCGGGTGATAATCCCCAAAAAGATAATACACTTGAGAGAGGTGAACTGATAACAGGTGTACTAATCCCCGAGAATTCTTTTAAGCGATATGTCCATTATTTGAAGCTACGTGATCGTACTTCCTATGCATTTGCCCTTGTTTCGGTAGCGGTAGCATTAAATATGGATGGAAATACAATCAGGGATGCACGACTCGCAATGGGTGGCGTGGCACACAAACCCTGGCGGTTAACGGAAGCAGAAAAATTTTTAAGAAATAAAACCGCATCGGAGTCTGTATTTAAACAGGCGGCACAACTGGAAATGAAAAATGCAAGGGCATATGGACATAACAATTTCAAATTGAAACTGGCACCCAATGCAATTGTTGATGCATTGAAAACTGCAGTTGGTAAAAATTAATTTATGGATAAAGAGCTATTCTTCCCCTCCTTTGATCCTATCGATCGTGTGGACGGTAAAGATAAAGTTACCGGCAGGGCCAAATTTTCTGCGGACTATAAAATGCAAAATGTAGCTTATGGTTACCTGGTAGGAAGCACGATTTCCAAAGGACGGATAAAAAGTATAGACATTACTTCCGCTCAGCGGGCGCCGGGAGTTCTTGCTGTTATTACACATTTGAATGCACCTAAAATTCCGGGATATCAAACAGGTAATGATCCTTCAAAGCCACCCACTGGCGGGCAACCATTGCGAATCTTTTATAATGACGAAATATTTTATTATGATCAACCCATAGCGTTGGTTATCGCGGATACATTTGAACGGGTGCGATATGCCGCGAAACTGGTAAAAGCGCAATATGTAAAAGAAACACACGAAACGGATTTAAAACAAAATCTTGGTAAAAGTAAAATTCCAACAGGTCCACGCTTTGTCGATTATAAGCGTGGTGAAACCGATGCGTACAAATCCGCCGCAGTTAAAGTTGAGGAAGAGTATTTTCATCCTACGGAAGTACACAACCCAATTGAACTGGGAAGCATTATCGCACTTTGGGATGGAATAGAGAAAGTAACGGTGTATACAAAAACACAGGGAGTGCAAGCCACGCAAAACTCCATTCGGGATGCTTTCAGGTTGTCGCCGGAAAATATTACAGTGCATGCTGAACATGTAGGCGGCGCCTTTGGTATGGGATTGCGTACATGGCCATACGAAATAGCAGCAATTCTGGGTGCTCAAAAAGTGGGCAGGCCACTCAAACTGGTATTACACCGTGAGCAGATGTTTACCAATGTGGGATACCGCCCGATTACTATTCAAAAGATTGGATTGGGAGCGACAAAAGAAGGCAAACTCACCGGGTTGACACATGAAGCTACCGCCGGCACTTCCACATACGAAGAGTTCACGGAAGCTACCGTAAATATCTCGCGGTTCTTATATGCATGTCCAAATGTAACCACACGTTATCGCCTGGTGCCACTTAATGCGTGCACACCTATATGGATGCGTGGACCTGGCGAAGCGACGGGTTGTTTTGCCCTGGAGTCCGCTATGGATGAGTTAGCATATTTGTTGCACCTGGACCCTATTGAGTTCCGTATTTTAAATCATGCAGATACCGATCCCGAAACTAACCGACCATGGTCCAGTAAGTTCTTAAAAGAATGCTATGCACTTGGCGCGGATAAAATCGGATGGAAAAACCGAAAACTGCAACCTAAAGAAATACGCGAAGGTGAATGGCTCATAGGATACGGAATGGGTACTGGTTCATTCGGTGCGTATCGCAATCGGGCGACCGTTAAAATACAACTTCAGCCTGATGGCAAACTTACTTTGCAATGTTCCGTAAACGATATGGGACCAGGAACTGCTACGATGATGACCTCTATAGCAGCACAACAAATGGCATTGCCAGCCTCAAAAATTAAAGTCCAAATGGGTAGTACAGGTTTACCGCCAGGTCCTACACAGGGTGGCTCTGCAGTTACTTCATCGGTTGGTTCTGCCGTACACGATGCATGCCAGGCGCTCAAAGAACAAATTGCTTTACTAGCCGGGAAGGAAGGTTCGATTTTTCATACCAACACCACACACCAGGTAAAAGTCGATGATCTTGTTTTTACCGAATTTGGAATTGCCGCAAAAAACAATGCTGAATTAAAACTATCATATGCCGACCTGCTAAGGCAGAATAATCTGCCGGTGCTTGAACTAACGAAAGAATCCCGGGGAGAACAAAAACCATACTCCAGCTATTCCTTTTCTGTGCATTTTGTGAAACTGCGGGTACATACTCCAACGGGACGAGTGAAAATTGATCATGTAGTATCATGTGCCGATGCAGGAACAATTGTAAGTGAAAATACCGCAGCCAGCCAAATGATGGGAGGTGCTGTAGGTGGGATTGGTATGGCTTTGATGGAGGATTTAGTAATAGATCATCGATTTGGAAGGGCCATCAATAACAACCTGGCGGATTATCATGTGCCGGTAAATGCTGATATTCCCAATGTAGATGTACTGTTTGTAAACAAAAAAGACCCGCATACAAATCCAATGGGCTCGAAAGGTATTGGTGAGATTGCACTAATTGGTATGGCACCTGCTATTTCAAATGCTATTTTCAATGCTACAGGGAAGCGTATTCGATCTTTACCTATTACGCCGGATAAGCTGTTGGAAATTTAAATTGGAGAGTGTTATCAATTCATTGACCTGTATTCATTGGTGTCATCCCGTGGAGGAAATAACGAAATCGTTGCAAAAGATCAGGTTGGTAAAAAAGCTAACAAGGACAACCCCGTCCTTTCTACGTATTAAATCGGAATTTTAGCTCCATACTTTTTAAGCCACTGTTCAAAATTCATTAAGTCAGGATTGAGTTGTTTGGAGAAAGCAACATCCCTTGTCTTGTTTAATTCTTTTTCAAAGTCATCATAAAACTGGAACATATTTCCAAGGTCATCTGCACCCGGAAAGCCAAAACTTCTGTATACTTCCGCCGGAACTTTATTATAAACTACAGGTTCACCTAAAGTTTTACTCAACGCACTGGCCATCTCGTTGCCGGTAAGATGCTCGCCAGCGATACCAATTTTTTTCCCAACCAGTTCATTTCCTCTCTTAAAGACTCCATAAGCACATTTGCCGATATCTTCTGATGCAATACCTGCCATCTTTGCGTTTCCGATTGGTAAGGTTAGTGCCAGCTTACCATCATCGCCGCGTTTTGGACCCGCACCGAAATAGATAAAATTATCCCAGTAAAACGATGCGAGTAAAAACGTAGTAGGCACACCAGCTTCGGTAAACAGTTTGTCAGACTCACCCTTGCCATCGAAGTGAGGAACTTTGTATTTGCCATGGAGTGTGGGCATACGGTCATCGTTGAGAGGAACATATTCACGTGTGTCTTCTAGTGTCGACCAGATTGCATGTTTCAATCCGGCTTTCTTTGCCGCATTGGCAAAGGTGGCCGCCTCAGCTTTTTCTTTTTCTGCTGAAAAATGCGCCCAAAAGAAAGTGACGAAATAAGCACCATGCGCGCCTTCCAGCGCTTTTGCTACTGAATTGGGGTCATCAATATCGGCGCTTACAACCTCTGCACCTAGCTGCGCCAGTTCTTTTGCTTTATCAGCATTGGCGTCGCGGGTAACAGCCCTTGCTGTGAATTCGCCGTTTTTATCCTGTTGAATAGCACGAACAAGTCCGCCGCCCTGGGCACCCGTAGCACCGAATACGGTGATTATTTTCTTAGATGGCATAATTTTAATTTGTCACTGAATTTAATGTGAAAACATCAAATAGGGAAAAGAATTACAGTTTCACACACAAAGGGCAAAATAAAGGACAGGGATATTTCTAATTTTTTTTACTGACAACTGTTCTTTTGTCGCTTACTCTTTCATGAGTTTGTAAGCAACCTTAAGTAATCGTAAACAAGAGCCTCCTTTGCGATTACCACATTTCTCGGGAATTGATCAAGATGTTAAGGACAGTGACTCATTTTATTTTATCCTTCTATCTCATTCCCGCTATCAATTAGTCTATACCACGAAAGTGGTATTGATAGTATGTTTTTCTTATCTCACCTTTAGAAACCCACCATTCCCAAACTATATAAATAAACTGCAGCTTTTAGTACTGATTAAACTACCGCATATGACAAAATTTCTTGCATCTATAGTGATCTCACTGGTGGCTGGTTGCCTGTGGAGCTCCTGTAGTATTATCCGCGTAGTAGAAATAGCATCACCAACGGCAGACTGTGCCGGCAGCGGGCAACATTTCTGTCATGATACCACGATACGCTCATCCATTTGGAAATCGAAAAATAAGGTGAACTTCCAAAGCACTTGTGCAACAGGAATCAGCCGCGTGAAAATAACCACGAAACCAATGGATGTGGTACTCGGATTTATAACCCTTGGCTTTTTGGTACAGCAGCGTATTGACTGGGACTGCGCACAAAGAACCGGTTCGGACGATATACGCTAATTCTTTAATTGAAACTTATATGATACCTCCTGGCATTAAACCTTTCAATCCAGATTCGCCCTGGAAAAATTGCCACGAAAATTTCAGCCATCGATTCAAGCCTGGCGCTTCGTGGATATTGGACCATGCCGATCCTGCATTGAATGGGTCTGCCCTGTATAAACGTGCTACTGAAAATTTAAAATGGGTTATTGGCAAAGCAGTGGAACAGTCAACCACCCTGCGCGCCATTGGCGCCAACTGGTCATTTTCACCTGTGGCCATGTGTAATGGTGGTATGGTACAAACGAAGGGTCTCGACAGAATCTTTAATATCAATGATACTCTCGTCTCATCTTCATATGATAAAACTCCCGATGACCTGCTTTTTGTAGAGTGTGGTACACAGATAGCCCGATTAAACAGGTTGCTGGAAATAGACCGGCCCCCTGCACGCTGCATTCGCGCATCGGGCGGCAGCAATGGACAAACTATTGCCGGTTGCATTTCCACGGGCACGCATGGTGCCGCACTGTATACCGGCGCTGTGCACGATGCCGTAGTAGGCATTCATTTAATAACCGGCCCCGACACGCATGTGTGGCTGGAACGTGCATCGTATCCTGTAGCGTCGGATAAATTCATCGACTGGCTCGGTGCAACACCCCTTAGGGACGACGACTTATTCGAATCAGCCCTTGTGAGTTTTGGTTCATTTGGTATTATCCATGGAGTGATGATAGAAACTGATCCGTTGTTTTTATTAAAAGAATACCGGATCAGCAATGCGGTGTATAGCGACGAGTTAATGGATGCGCTATCCAGGCTCGACATTGCGAAATTAAAACAATTGATACCCGATATGCCTGATAGTGTGCCCGGGCATGAATTGTATCATATGGAGATCAACTTAAATCCTTACACCATCGAGAAGGGAAGTGATGTAGGCTGGTACATATTTTTTTTCTACAAAGTACCTGTGCCGCCGGGGCATATCCCGGATCATAGCGGCACGCACGCGCCGGCGCCCAGCCCGGAGTTTATCTGGATGATGAAAGGTTTGCTTTCGGCCCTCGGCAGTGGAAGAAGTTATAATCATATCAAAAAGCTTACTACAAAAGAATTTGAAAAAAATATCCGTCCCGCCACACCGGTAGCGAAAAGCATTGGATCCATTTTCCGCGACACACGCTTTACGGGTAATATCGCGAGTTTCGCTTTTGCCGTATCAACAAGTGATCTGCCGCAAACCCTGGAAGAGATCCGTAGTGAAATTGCCCAGAAAGCATTTGCCGGTGCCGTAGCTGTAAGGTTTGTAAAAGGTACCAGGGCTACTTTGGGCTTTACAAAATTTGAAAACACATCCGTAGTGGAAATGGATGGTCTCGATAGCGGGGACAATCATGCCGTGTTCAACAACGTAATCAACCGGCTGGAGGCGCAAGGCATTCCCTACTCGATTCATTGGGGAAAATTGAATGGATTGTTGGACGAAGATCGGGTGCTGGCAATCTATGGCGAAGACAGCATACGCACCTGGAAGCAAAGTCGAGCACAACTCTTATCGCCAGAAGTGCGTGATGTATTTGTGAATGAATTTATGCAGAAGTGTGGGCTGGATAAGGTTTTGTTGCCGTTTTGATATTCGTTGTTGATTAGTTGGGAATAAAGCTATTGTTGTCTAAAAAACTTTTATCGTTTTGTGACGACTATCATGCTCCAGCTCTCATCGACCTCATTCAAGCGTATGCCGAGCCATAGGTCAAATAACTTTTATCTTTTCGTTTTTATCTTTTATCTCTACCCGAAAGAACTCAACAGCCTGCTAATCATGTCCTACCCCCCGCTTCTGCTCAATTTTTTCTTTCTTCCAAAATAGATCAAAAGGGCTGTTGTTACCAGCACCGTTACGGCCACACGCTTTACCATCGCCTTCTTATTGTATTTCATATCCGCGCCCCAACCCATCTCGGCAAATACATTCGGCACATGCCTGTTCTTAAGATCGTCGATCACGCCTTCTACCACATTAATCCTGTCGGCCAGTACAAGCGCAAACCAATGCTTTAAACTTTCTTCGCTATATCTGAAAGCAAAGCGACGAATAATCCCACTTAAGCCCGATGGAGGATTGGTATTTCCAAACACTGCTGACACACTCGGTCTTTCGTTGGAATGCAACACTTCAATATCTACGGGTTGTTGTTGCGGTCGCTCATAGTTCGATCGCTGGTGATCTACGCCCGTATATTTCTTCATCGGGTACGTAGGTTCATTGTCGGGGTTGGCATCAATACCCCAACCTTTGATATGCCGGTATTGGTCGGCCAGTTCACGCTTCCTGGCTTCCATATCATAATTGTCCGTGTTGTTACCTGTTTTATCAATGCCTGTATTTTTCTTTGTTTTTGGTTCCATAAAATTATTTTTATGCCCTTATGCCGGGCGGTATTAACACTGGTTTGATCATATTATCGAGCTTACTGGAGAACATGTGATATGCTTCGGATACTTCTTCCAATGGAATTCTGTGTGTAATAATTTCTTTGGGATTAAGACGACCGGCGCGTACATGTTCAATCAAACGGGGTAACAATCTTTTTACAGATGCCTGGTTGGCCCTGATGGTAATCCCCTTATTAAGGACATTACCAATGGGTATGAGGTTACCTGTGGGTCCATATACTCCAACGATGGAAACGATTCCACCTTTTTTAACTGAATTGATCGCCCACCATAATGCGATAGCGTTGCCCGATTGCAACATCATCTTTTCCCCGAAAAAGCTTTGAGACGGACTACCCTTTGCTTCACACCCCACTGCATCAATACACACATCCGCGCCAAAATAATCGGTTTGCTTTTTTAGAAACAGCACGGGATCAGGGATCGATTGAAAATTATATACCTCGCACTGCGCGTATTTTTTTACAAAGTCAAGGCGATAGTCAAGGCAATCAAGCACAATCACACGACCCGCACCAAAAAGCCATGAACATTTAGCGGCCATAATACCTATCGGTCCCGCACCAAAAATTACAACTGTATCGCCAGGTTTTATACCGGCCATTTCTGCAGCCTGGTAACCTGTAGGCACCACATCGGTTAGCAGTACCGCATCGTCGAGATCAATGTCATCGGGTATTACCATTGGACCTACATCTGCATAAGGCACACGAACATATTCTGCCTGTCCGCCGTCATAACCTCCGGCCGTATGCGAGTACCCAAATATTCCGCCCACCGCGGTAGCCATTGGGTTCGACTCATGACAATTACCATATAATTCCTGCTTGCAAAAAGGGCAACTGCCACACGCAATATTAAAAGGGACCAAAACCTTATCGCCCGTTTTTAATTTTTGTACTGCGGAGCCTATCTCTACCACTTCACCCGTAAACTCGTGACCAAAGGTCATCCCCACACGGGTATCTGGCACAAGGCCATGATAGATATGGAGGTCTGAGCCGCAAATGCATGAGCGGGTCACGCGCACAATTGCGTCCCCGGGATGAAGAATTTCGGGGTAAGGTTTTTGCGTCACCCTCACACGGTTAGGGCCACGATAGTTCATTGCTAACATAATATTTATTTAACTGATAAATGAATGGGATGCGGTATGTAACTAGCGGTACAAAAAATCGGAAAAAACCGTGCCAGCGGCTAATGAGTATTCAACAGGCTTAATTCAGCTCTAAGGTTTAAAGAAAATACTTCTTTATTTCCCTTTTATGAAATTGACGGGGAAATTCATACGGCATTTGAACAAAGCTTTTCTCACACACGTGCCACATACACATCCCGGCAACAGAAGTAACATCATTTAGTTATTATCGGACGGAAATAAATAGTCAGCGGGGTAAATAAAAATGTTGAATGTTCACTGGCATTATTTGTGCGGCCGCAACAGAAATTATTTACTTAACTAAATCTATCTCCTATGAGAGTTATTAACACAAGAATGCATGGTTACATGGATTACATTATGGGAATTTTATTGATTGCTTCACCGTGGATATTCGATTTTTATGCTGGTGGAGCTGAAACGTGGGTGCCGGTATTTCTTGGGGCATCTGCAATTATTTATAGCTTGTTAACTGATTACGAATTAGGTGTTTCAAGAACAATCTCCATGCGTACACATCTGACACTCGACATTGTTTCAGGTATTCTGCTCGCAGCATCGCCATGGATATTTGGTTTTTCTGAAAGAGTTTGGGAGCCGCATTTGATCCTGGGACTTCTTGAAATCGGAACGGCTTTGATGACTAAAACAAAACCAGTGCGAGGTCCAAAGCGCAGGCAACATCCCGTTACAGCTCATCAATCCGGGTAATGTTTTACCATAAAGTTTGAAATGAGGAAAAGAGGCGTCACGACAAGTTTTGCATTACACGGAAGTGAAAGAGAATAAGTGGAAAATAAACAAGTAGAAAGCGGGATTACCTACAGTCAGGGTTATACATTTAAAGTATAACCTTTTACTTGTATATTTTCTTTACCACTTGTGATTGATCGTTTTATACCTGGCCGGGTCAGATAGTTATTACGAGGAGTATCGGTAAGATAGCAGGGTCATTTAATCATCATAATGTTTCCCATAATTACTATTCCATCAAAAAAATGACCAATACGAATATTTTCATTTTCAGCGTGCTGGTTATTATCATGATTGGCAATAGGAACTGTGACGGTTTTAGCGTCAAGGTATTTTTCAAATAAAAATAAAGGGAGGCTCCCGCCCATTGTCGGCTGTAATACGATTTGATCTTTTGATGTTGCTTTTACCGCTGCAATTACTTTTTGGATAATCGGCAGATCCATAGATGTGCGTTGGGCATTCATGCCATCCAGGCTAACGACTTTTATGATCTTAGCATATTTTTTCCTTTCATCATCGGTAGGTTCAGTGTCGGTAACGTAATAGCCCTGTGCTTTTATGTGATCAATTACTTTTTGTTGCTGCCTTTTCCAATCATTTCCCAATACCAACCTGAGATCGAGCACTGCGGTGGCATAGGTCGGAATTTGGTTGGATGCAAGCTTGCCAACATTCCCACTTTGTATTCCATTGATGTTTAATGAAGGCTGATTGATCGCCTCACTCAATGTTACTCCCGGCATTTCGGCGGCAATAATTCCCAATTCTTCTTTCATTTGTTCATCAACAGACGGTACTTCAGTTAAAGCCTTTTTTTCCGAAGCACTTAAAGGGGTGACGTCGTCATAAAATCCTTTGATCGTTACTCTTCCATTTTCGTCTTTCATGGAAGCTAATAATTCCACCAACATCATTGCAGGGTTGGGAGCCCAGTTGCCGTAATGGCCGCTATGCAAAGGCCGCTTCGATGCGTACACTGTAAGATCAAGGTGCGTATCGCCGCGAACACCTAGTACAATTTGCTTCCTTCCGGACTGGTGAACAGGTCCGTCGCAAATGATCCAAAGGTCAGATTGTAGAAGCGACCGGTACTTTTCCAGGATTTCATGAAGGTGTGGTGAACCTGCTTCTTCCTCTCCTTCAAAGAAGAATTTGAGATTGCAACCAGGAGTTAACGCACTTTTCTTAATTGCATCGTATGCATTTAAGATGGCACTGACACCGGCTTTATCATCCGAAGCACTACGGGCATATATTCTCCATTCATTATCATAAACTGCGTTTGCAGGGAAAGGAATGTTAACTCCACCTTTGTCCAATGCATTTGAAAATAACTTTGGCTGAAAAGGCTCAAGCTCTTTTGCCCATTGAGCGGGATTGACGGGCTGTCCGTCGTAATGCGCATAAAAAATCAGCGTTTGTTTTGCCCCCGGGACAATTACTTCACCATACACCGACGGCGGTACACCCGGCGTGGAAGCATTCAGAAGCTGCACTTTCTGAATGCCCCGCTTGTTCATCATATCCATAATAAAAGCCGCCGTTTTTTGCTGACCGGCCGGATCCGCAGCTACATTTGGCAGCTTAAGAAAGTCCCTGAATTCTGTGATAATGGTTTCGGTATGTTTAGTCGCGTATTCACTGATTGCCGTTTGGGGCAATTGAGTGAAACCAAATTGACTGATGCAGGAACTTAAGAGAAAAAAGAAGAAGCGTTTTTTCATGAAATAGTATTAATCAGAGAGGAATATGAAAGTGCGTAAATTAGGGTGTTAGCTGCAATTAATTCGCTATCTATAAAAGTAGAACTTTCTTGGAATTATTAGGAAAAATGCAAGGCAGACAAATTTTTTATACCCATATTATAACGGATAAAAACTGGTTTGAAAAGTTGCCTTCAGACAACTGGATAGTTTTTACAATTGGCGATGAGAAAGAAGCGCCGATAGAAAAGGAACTGGTAAAGCATTGCCTGGAAAATAATGTTCGGTACACCTGTAGTGCTGGACAACTCGCCGAAAGCACCGAACATGAATTTGACCTTGAAATAATAAACAGGACTAAAATAGTTAAGAACGGTACCAGGCATGATCAGCAAAACGCTCTATCTACCACTTCACATAAAAACTTCAGCGAAGGATTTTGGTTTGCAGCAACTCTTGCTCACGATCCGTATAAAAAACTAGACACATTAGTGTGTGCTGACTTTACATCTAAGGGGGTAAAGCAAAATTTGGAAGTGCTGTTAGAGAAAATTAACAGTGGTTGGCTCCCACCTGACGATGAGGTAGAAGAACCGAAATATGACCCGTGAGTGTTTTCAAGCCATTCTCTTTAAATTTGGACACAACGGCGTGGGCGTGGCAATTTGATTACCGACAGCTATCGGAAGGCAAACACAGACATTTATTTTATGACAGGCATCAAAACCTTATTGTTGAAGAATAAAGCCACTATAGTCTATAGTATCAGTTTGGCTTTCCTGCTGTTTCTTCTCAAGTGGCTGGAGCTTCGGTTCATTATATTTGACCATTCATTTGAGATCTATATCGGGTTTATAGCCCTCATTTTTACTGCACTGGGTATATGGCTTGCCTTACAACTGTCAAAACCAAAAGTTGAAACCGTAGTGATAGAGAAAGAAGTGTATGTAACCAGAGTTGACAACCTGGCCGATCCGCAGGCTGGTTTTGTTTTGAATACGACACTAATATCCCAACTTGAACTAAGCAAACGGGAGTTGGAAATATTGGGCTTACTGGCACTGGGTCACAGTAACCAGGAAATTGCTACCCAACTTTTCATTTCATTAAGTACCGTCAAAACGCATCTTCAAAATCTTTTTGAAAAGTTAGACGTGAAAAGACGGTTGCAAGCCGTAGAAAAAGCTAAAAGGCTAAATCTCATCCCTTAATTCATCATACTTTGGTATGATAGTAAGGCTACGCAGCAAAAAATAGCCGAAAGTATGACCGGAAAAGGCTGTGCAAGGTCCACATTTGCACCAACAAACTCCATCGGGGTATAAAAATAAAAAAATGAGAAAAAATATTATTACCTACGGGATCATAGCCGGCATTGTTGTTTCTACGCTAATGCTGGTTTCTGTAAACTACATCAGTCATTGCGAAGGCACCGTTGATTACGACACAAGTATGCTCATCGGGTATGCTTCTATGCTCATTTCCCTTTCATTGGTATATGTTGGTATTCGGAATTACAGGAATAAATACAATGGTGGAGTCATTAGTTTTGGCAAAGCATTTAAAATAGGGATTTTGATTGTTTTAATTGCTTCCACCATTTATGTTATAGCCTGGCTTATCGACTATTTCTTTTTTATTCCCGATTTTATGGATAAGTTTTCAGCACACGAGCTCGAAAAACTCAAAGCGAGCGGAGCCAGCCCGGTAGAAATCGATAAGAAGACAACGGAAATGGCAAATTTTGCCAGGATGTATAGAAACCCATTTTTCAATGCGATGATGACATACGCGGAAATTTTGCCTGTCGGGCTGATTGTAACGCTTATCAGTTCATTAATTCTGAAAAGAAAAGCTGTAAAAAGTTAACTGGAAAAAGAGCAGCGACGCTAATAGATGGAGAATTCTTTCTTGTTTGAATTTAGAAAGCTGGAACTTGTGGGTTTGGCGTCTTCGTTGGTTCACTCACCTTCTTTCATAAAAATTAATCCAGCCATTCGTCTTCTTACGAAGCATTTTGCCCAGTTGCTCATAAAGTGTGGTCGTAGCTGACTGCAATTGTTTAGCTGTTATATTCATGGTGGGGAAGAGGAATTTTTTTTCGGAAAATATATCGAAACCCCTGCTTGCACGAGGAGCTTTGATGGGTGGATGCCAGTATAAAATAAATCCACCCTCTGCACCAGGCCGTGGTTTAGCATAGTTAAAATATAAAACCAGGTCAGCTTGCCCGGGATCACTGACGAGTTGAAAACTCTGGTCCTTTTTTATGCGGGCCGCAATCGGGTGCCCAATGTATGAAGGAATAGGAAGAAGAACGGTAAACATGTCTGCCCTTCCTCCCTGGCCAAATATTTCATTGGATAACTTTTCGGGTTTGGCTGTATTCCGAAAATATAAGATCTCCTTACTTTCATCAAATTCTTCAAAGTTGTAATCCATATAATTATTCTTATTAGCCAGTGGCAGGATCTTACTTTTAATAAACGTTTCAAATTCAGCTTTTGTAATTGATGTGTTGGGTATATGGATTTTGATATAAGGATTTGAAATAGTATAGGGATCAGATACTTCAAATGTATGCCCCGGTAAGATCTTTCCATTGCTCTTATCTAAAGCGATAGCGCTATCCGCATAGGTTTTTATCACTTGTATTTTTACCGTTCCCCTTAAAGTCAGATCTGAAAGAATGTTTCCATTAGCGAGGCCATCTTGCCAACCTTTATCCAACGTAATTTTTTTGTTTTTAACGGATATACTTTTCACCCGTAATTTGTTCATGAATGCCGTCGTGTCAATTCCAACCAGGTTATTATTCAAACGGCTGGCATCAGCATGCATGCCCGGCAGTTGAGTATAAGATTGCTTCGCCATTTGTGTTTCGATTTGCTGCCATAAATCACGAACAGTAATTGTTGCGGGATTAGTTTTATACACCATCAGTAAAGCAGCAGTAAATGCACCGTGTTTAATCCCTGAAATATCTGAAATTTCAAGGCCTTTGCGATTATCCGCGGCACCAGCCAGGGAGAGAAACCGGGATCCCTTCCTGTCGGTCGGGCGAATGGATGAAGTATTATTCACTTTCAGTGCATCCTTTAAATTAAAACTCCGGGTTACTGATGTATCATCTTTGGTCGTAGTATCACTTACAAACCAGGCAGCGCTAAAATAATTATCAGGAGTAAGGCCAAAGAAGTCAGGGTAAGGTTCGCCGGTTAAAACGCCTTTTTCATTTACCGCACTGTTTAAAGGAGTGTGAATTTCCCAATCCATGCAATCCGGGATATTATCGCCATCGCTATCGGTAGTATCAACCAACCTGCCTGTGGAATCATACTTACAACCTGTGGGATCTTTAATAACAGGAACGAATGGAATGGAGCTTATATCAATGTCTTTATCCATTCTCTTTGGCGGCAACCAGCCATCCCAGTATTTCGAAAGCCCCGGCTGCATCATAATATTTGCGCTATAACAGCAATCAAGGATCGAAGTAACAATGATTTTCTTGTCCACAAATTGATTGAAGATTTCTTTCAGCGTTTCATCACGCATCAAACAATCCCACCCTGGTGAATAGAGATCATTCATTACTATTGCCTGGCTCATACCGCGCTTTACGGGATCATCGATGAGTGTTTCGTTTGTCATCCATACACCATGACCGGAAAAAAAGAATACAACAGCATCTCCGGGTTTGCTTTTTTGAAACACCACCC
>CBFGYO010000007.1:0-49716 GCA_965652975.1 uncultured Chitinophagaceae bacterium
CCGACGAAAGATTTGGATTAATTTCTCAAATAAGGAGGGCTGCAGTTTCAGTTGCAGCCAATATCGCAGAGGGATCATCTCGGATGAGTCCGAAAGACCAGGCTCGTTTTACAGTATTCTCCTTTAGCAGTTTAATTGAAGTTTTTAACCACCTCACAATCGCAAAGGACCTGGAATACATCGATGAATTCCACCTCAACGACTACCGAAAAAGGATTCAGTTACTCTCAGTCAAACTAACAAATTATAGATCCACCCAACTAAGAAAAAGTGACAAGCCAAAGAATAATCCGACTACACCACCGCAATAAAAATCAAATCCACAATTAACAACATTCAACCA
Organism: uncultured Chitinophagaceae bacterium; assembly: GCA_965652975.1. GTDB lineage: Bacteria > Bacteroidota > Bacteroidia > Chitinophagales > Chitinophagaceae > CADEDV01. The sequence continues at coordinate 344 of CBFGYO010000007.1, forward strand.
TCCCTCTAAATATTCCGAAACTTCGCAGAATGTGGATCAGAAATTAAGCCGTTGTGCATAAGCTTTGCAATTTCGCGAATACCATCGGGTACTTTTTTAGTTATGGAAAAGCCCAGTTCATCTTTTATCTTATCGCAATTAACGCGGTAGTCGCGAGGATCTTCTGTCTTGTCGACATAGATCGCTTTTGCAGTCGGAATTTGTTTTTGAATTTCTTCCATGAGCATGCGCTTGCTATAATTTTCCTTGGTATCACCTACATTGAATACATTCGCGCGCACTTTCTTTTTTGGTGATCGCAGTACCAGCATCACAGCCCTTGCGAGGTCATCAACATGGCAATAAGGACGGTTGAATTGTGGCCCCCAGATTTCCTGCTCGCCGGTCATACATACGTTTCGGGTAAATTCGTTCACGGTAAGGTCAAAACGTATCCTTGGAGAAAAGCCATACACAGTAGAAAACCGAAGTGCCGTTGCACACATCGGCGATTTTCTTTTTTCTTTCAGGATATATTCTTCAAATTTTACTTTCAGCTCAGCATATAGCGATACCGGGCGCAGCTCGGAGTCTTCATCAACATAAGAATCTGGATCTGCCATTTTACCATAATTGCTGCAGGTAGAAGCAAAAACAAAACGTGTGATGCCTGCCTTCTCAGCTTTGTTAAACAGGTTCACCGAAGCATCCCAATTCACTTCGTTGGCTTCCTCCGGAAATTTTGAACAGGCAGGGTCGCCCACGATGGCGGCCAGGTGTGCCACAAAGTCCATCCCTTCCAATGCCTTATCTACATCAGCATCCACGCGAAGATCACCTTTCATAAACTCAAAATTCTTATGCTGTGCCACATCAAACAATGCGTCGCCACCAAACTTGAGGGAGTCGAAAGCACGGACATAATAGCCTTTATCAAGCAGGATACGCACCAGGACAGAACCTATATAACCGGCACCTCCTGTAACTAAAACTTTTTTACTCATATTGTTGTTACTTGCTTTATTTGAAAATAGTAGTCGAAAATCTTTTGTTCAGCCGCTTTTGGAAATGCACTTTGATTGTCGATGTGATAAAAGATAAATGGATCTTCGAGGCGAGGCTGCTTATCTCTTTCAAATTCACTAAACTGGGCCATCCAGATATCATAGTGATTTAATATCTGCAATATATCTTCCTGGATAGAATCTGGCACAAGAGAGAGATGTGCCATTACCCAGTCATAAATTTTTTGGTTGGATGAACGAATGGCAAGAGCATGCAAATATATCTTATTCTGCATGTATTTACCGTAAGCTACTCTTGATAACTGCATCAATAAATAAAGAGGGCTTAAGAACTCGTGATACATTTTTCTTAGCTCCCTTGTTCCAATTTCATTATTATCCTGGATCATCATAGAATACCTTTTTCAATAGCGGCCTCGTAACTTATTTTTTCAGGCCCTATTTTTACTTCCGCCCATATCTTATCTCCAAAAGTAGTTGCTTTCAGGCGTTTTTTTATTTCTTCGGCCGTCATATCGGGCGTTAATGTACAAAGTTCATTGAGCTGTTTGCGTGTAAATGGATTTCTTTGCCATTTTTCCCCGCTAGCAGGAAACAAACTCCGTTCCATAAAAAAGTCTATTACCTCGTAAAAGAGATGAAGGATATGTTCATAACAACGTTGGGTGAGGGCGAAGACTGTATCCTCGGGGAATATAGGAAAACGTTTTACAGCGATAATAGCACCCGTATCTACTTTAGCCTGCATATGGTGACAGGTAACTCCAAATTCAACTTCGTTGTTATATAACGCAAAATTGGTACAGCCAATGCCCGGATATTCCGGCGGCCCGGGATGAAAATTAATCGCCGCTTTTTTTGCATTGGCAAGTAATTCCTTAGGTATGATCCATTGCGCGAGATATGAAATTATCAATTCTCCCTGCCAATTATAAAGATGCGCCGGAAACGGATCGCTGCGCCGGGAAAATATAATCAATGGATCTTTAAATTTTCTACTGATAAAATCCGCAGCAACGGCAGAAAATGGATCGTCTGCCTTACCGATAAACAACACGCTGGTTTCACTTTTCACTTCCATGTACACGTTCAAATTTGCATGATGAGCTATAATAACAAAAGCATGCACTGAAAAGTACATGCTTTTGTAAAGATATGTCAGGTTGATTTATGCAGCAAGAAGCTTTGATGCCTGCTTTTTGGCCAGCACTTTTTGTGGATTTCCTACCACAGTCATGTTGTCCGGGATATCCCGTATCACAACAGTACCAGCACCAATCATTACATTATTACCGATAGTGATGCCCTGGCGAACAACTGCATTTGCACCCACGAAACTTCCGTTGCCCACTTTTACATTTCCACACAACACGGCACCTGGAGCGATATGTGCAAAATCACCAATTATACATTCATGATCGATACTTGATCCTGTATTACAAATTACACCCCTGCCCAACTCAGCAAGCGGGTTAACCGTTGCATTCGCGGCAATCATTATGCCTTCGCCCATGCTAACTGATGATGAAATAACTGCAGATGGATGAATTGCATTAATAGGGTTTCCCAAAAGATCAGCCATTTGCAAATGAATTTTTTGCCTGATACCATTGTGACCAACACAAATAAAGTAATCGAATTTCTTTAATTGACTGATCACATCAGATTCTTTCCCGAGATAATTCAGGTGATAAGGATTGCGGGTCTTTTCTTCAGCGTCGCAATAGGAGGTAACAAGGCGGCCTCCGCTTAATAATATGTCAATGATAACATATGCGTGGCCAGAGTAGCCAATAATGGCTACAGGATTTTTTAAGGTGTTTTTCATCGATCCTGGACTTTGATGTAAAATACTCCGCGTTTATAAAAACGCCTAGTAATGCTATCCCCGATCCAGTAAGATTGGGCACATGTACTCGGGGCGGTTTCGTAGTATTACGAATCAAAGTTTGGATCCTTGGGATTCAAGTAGTTGCCTGTATGCTTCCTCCACACGCCGGTGCACCACCTTCTGATCAAAATGCTGTTCAATTTTTACCCTTAATCGATGGGCGTATTCCTTCACCTTGTCCGGAAACTGAAGGGCAAACCGGATCTTGGCGTACAGGTCCTCTTTATCTTTCACATTGAAAATCAATCCAGTACTTCCATGTTCTATGATGTCTATATTTCCATCAATTCGTGAGCAAATAGCGGGGCACAACATGGCCCCGGCTTGTAAAAGCACATTCGGAAATCCTTCCCGGTGTGAAGGATGGATAAGGGCAAAACTTAAATGCATGAAATATTCCACTTCATCGCTCCAGCCAGTAAGTATTACCCCAGGATGCGATGTGAGCGTTTTGCGCGTTTCTTCATTTACCGGGTCGAGTTCATCTTCAAAAGTACCTACCAGCACCAAACGCAATCGGTTATTCTCTTCATACAATCGTGTAAATGCAAGTGTCAATTCTTCGATACCCTTATCCTGCACAATTCTGCCAACACAAAGTAAATACTGAAGATCTTTATCATAACGCATCAGCAATTTGACATGGTCGAGACGATCCTGACGCAGACTTGCAGTTGAAAAACGGGTCAAATCAATTCCATTACTCGAACCCAGGCCAATTACTTTTATTTTTTTAACCGGAGCAAGTTTATGCTCAAGTATATAATCTCTCATGGAGAAACTATTTGGCCACACATTAGTTGACCAACGACCGGTAAGTTTTTCCATTTGAACAAGCAATGATCTTGTTTTACCAGTAGCGGTTACGAACCTTAGTCCCGCAACTGTATGCACCCTGATCTTTATTCCTGCAAGTTTGCCGGCAAGCATTGCAAGTAATCCGGCTTTAGGTGTATGGGAGTGGATGATGTCGGGTTTCTCCGACACAAACAATTTATACAAAAGCCAAAGCGACTTCAAATCTGCAAACGGTGTGATCTTTCTCGTCATCGGGATAATGATGTGTGGAATGCCTTCATTCCTGATCACTCCTTCGCGTTCGATGCCATCAGCACTTACCATTAATACATCGAAACCATTTTGCTTCATATATTTCATCTGTCCGGCCAACAAGTATTTCAAAGCCATGGGAACAGTTGTAACACGGATCAGTTTAGGCATGCTTCAGGTAATATTTTTTATACCACACTTCCAGTGCAAATAAGGTCCATATCATTTTCGCGCGCTTCTCGTCGCCTACACTGAATTTCCTATTCAATAGATTTTCAATAAATCCATGTTTAACGAAATTGCGGCTATACGCATTTGAATTAAGCAGGTAATCATTGATAATAGGCTTCAGTTGTCCATCCACCCATTGCTTCAATGGAATCTCAAATCCTCTTTTGGGTTGATTGATGAGCGTAGGAGGTAAATATTTCTCGGCAAGTTTGCGCAGGATATGCTTCGTTTGGCTACCATTAATCTTATACCTGTCGGGCAACGAGGGTACATACTCCAGCAACCCTTTACATAATAAAGGACTTCTGCCCTCCAGTGAGTGCGCCATGGTTGCAATGTCCATTTTTACGAGGAGGTTGCCGGTCAGGATGTTATTAAAATCAAGGTTCATTATTTTCTGCAACCCCGTAAGATTGGAACGGTTGATGAGTTCAAAATCTTTCTTTACGTTATCAAATGCATGGTCCTGGGTAAGCAGGTATTCTTCGTAACCTTCAAAACTATCAATTGTAGCAGACAGGTAAGTAGAAAAACCATCTCTTCGAGCTAGATCCGTAAGCCTGTAAATGTAATTGTAGATAGATTTTTTATTATGCGGCAACGGTAAAATCCTGTTCAGCGTTGAAGCGGTAAGCTTTGCCAAAGAGCCCGGGTTAAAAAAATCATACCTGGCAAATGGTACGTACCGTCGGTAACCAGCAAATACTTCATCGCCGCCGTCGCCATTTAAAATAACGGTGATATATTTTCTCGCCGCCTGGCTTACATAATAACTGGGGATGGCTGAACTATCGAAGAATGGTTCCCCATAATTGCCGATGATCTTCTCCACATCGTTCACCAGGTGATCAAATGATATTCGAATTTCATGATGGTCCGTCTGGTATTTATCCGCAACCATTTTAGCAAGCGGCGCTTCATCATACTCCGCATCAAAGGATACAGTGAAAGTCTTCAGTTTGGAATTGTAAGACCTTGCTATGGCTGTAACGATGCCACTATCTATACCACCACTAAGAAAAGAACCTACTTCGAGATCAGAGGATTCCACCCTGTTGCGTACCGCCTGGTGAAGTATCTGGTCCACGGTATCCATCGCCACTTCGAAAGTATCCGACGATCGATTGTTATAATAAGTATGAATGTCCCACCATTTTGTAATATGGGGTTCGAGCCTCGACAGGGAAATTTTCATATAGCTTCCGCCAGGAAGTTCAAAAACTGATTGATAAGGCGTTGCTTCCTTATAAAAATAGCCCATTCGAATATACTGGCTTATCGCTACGTCGTTTACCTGCAGGGGCAACTGGCGCTGCAACGCATTCAATTCGCTGGAAAAAATAAACTTCCGTCCATCAGCAAAATAATACAGCGGTTTTTTGCCGGCCCGATCCCTTGCAATAAATAATTCGTCCTTTTCCCTGTCAAAAATGGCAAGGGCAAACATGCCATCCATATCGTTTAAACACGCAGGACCCAGTTTATGATAAAGTCGCAGGATAGTTTCCGTATCGGAATGTGTGTGACAATCCGTTAATCCATACTTCTTTCTTAATTCCTGGTGATTATAAATCTCCCCATTAAATATGATAGTAAGATGGAGATATTTCATGGGCTGCTTGCCCCCGGCAATGTCGAGAATAGAAAGCCGGTGATGGTGCAATTGAAGTGGGTCGCAAAGGAGCGTAGATTGCTCATCGGGCCCACGGTGCCACAAGTCTTTCGTCAATTGGGGAATATCGAGCACATGATTGATAGAACCTGCAATGCCACACATAATCAGTAAGCATGTTTTTGAAACCGCCTCGTTTGCGGTTTGTAACCTAATATTTTTCTAAGGATGCCCGGGTAGCTAAGCTTGGCCTGCCTGAACAGTACAAATACCATTATGATAAAGAAGGGAAGACAGGGAATCTTATACCTGGACAGCGATCCGAAATTCAAGGCCGTACTTCCAATGGCTGCTGCAAACACTATAGAAAATATAAAGCACATCATTAATACTGAGTTGCTGAATATATTCTTGAAAAAGCGGACAATTCCTATTTTGATTATAACATATATCGTGAGGTATAAAAATAGCATGGACTCCAGCGCTGAAAACAGGGCGGTAACGCCATTAACCTCCCAGGGGAAGGGCCGGAAAAACGTAGCTATAATACCATTTAGAAAAAGTATAACCGGGTTGGACGATTTTACCGAATAATATGAGCCGCTATTTTCGGCTGCAAAATCTTCATATAGCTTACGTTGGGATTCGCTCGATTCCGCAATTGTATCAAACCTGTATTGCTGGAGACTTTCATCGGATGAAAGATAATTGATCATAAATAAGCCGATGCCCGCACCCACTACAAGCAACATAACTGTCAGAATGCGCTTGAGCGTCTTGTTTTCCACAAACTTGTTAAACTCTATAAAGAGCCAAATAATTAGCGCCGGTACCAACGCCAGTAGAATGTATGGCTTGATTAGGAATAGTAAAACACCAGACACCAGGATCCATATGATAGAGTACAGGTATTTGCGCTTGAGAATAAAAATATTTAAAAATGCATAGGTTAAAAAACCAACGCAACCAAAGCAAATGGAATCCTTCAACAAGCCGGAGCTCCAGTAACCTACGCTGGGTAGAAACAGTGTTGCAAATGCCACTTCCTTTCGATACGTGGGGAAGTAGTGCACAAAAAATTTATACAATCGAATAGCGCCGCCAAGTGCAAAAAATGAAAATGACATTGCTATACACAGGTAACTATTATTAAATATGAGGGCAAATGGCAGACCTAACTTGGGTATAAGGAAATTCGCCGGTGAATGCATTGCTTCAAATACGGGGTAAGGACTATCCAGGTACATGAAATACAACATCAGTGGCGAGCGAACATTTACCTGCATGGTTCGATAGATAAGCGACAAATTGTCGAAATCATCAAGCACTGCCAGCCGCAACTGTTGAGAAGCCACATAATACATTTCAGTATCACCATACTTGTAATAGAACGTGCTGATGCAGGTATATGCAATAGTGCAGATCATCTTGAAATAAAATGCACGCATGAATAAATGCCTGTCGTCCTCGCTTTTATATTTTTTAACGATCACCGTCATGATCATCATCAGCACGATCACGCACAACGACGCATACAAAAAGTCAGACGACGACAATAAATTTGCGAGTAGTACCATTTATTTCAATTCAAATCAGCCAGGATTTTTCAGAGCCACTATTAATTCTTTAATCCCTTGGATTATACAAGCCAAAATAGCTCGCCATCCAAATAAAAGCAGTCAACAATAAAAAATATAATGCAGGAGTTATGAAAATAAACATTTCCATGCCAATGGCAATAAAAAGTAGCACAAGTGAAACGATGAGCAGATATACCATCTTGAATTTCATTTGTCGCCTTTCTTTTATTACCAACTGACCTTTGCTTTCCTGGTAGGCCCACAATCTTGGCATCAGGTAGCACAAGAGCACGCCAGGAATCAGGGCTGACAGGCCTGCGAGTGGAATAATCAAAATACCACTTGCAAAAAACCGGAAAAATGCCAGGCACACAAAACTTGCTCCCCTGTCTTTTTCATCCAATACATTATGAAGTGCAAACGACACAGCCAGGCAGGCATAAAAACTTAGCCACATTATCAATTTATCACCGGGAACTACCCAGTAGGTAATCAGCGACCAGCATACTAACCGGATGAATATCCATAACAACAACTGGATGGATGAAAACGAGGTGGTAAGGCGCTTCCTGGCTAAATTACTTTCCTTTTTTACGCTGTACGCATCATTTATATAATAACCGATTTCATAAAAAGCAATAAACGCCAGGTAAGACAAAAGCCAGGTGAGCACAATGCTGCTATCAAAAAAATACGCTGCCAATGAAAGGCCGGCGATAAGATTTGGAAGCAGCTCATTCAGAAAGTTATATCCAAGAACAGCTACCGTTTTTACTCTTGTCCGAAAAAAATAGGTGAAAGGTAAGAGTATAGATAAAAAGTAGGAAGCCGGGCTCGTCATGAATTGAACATTTTAATATAGGTGGTGGTGGATGGATTCAGTTCACGAGACCATCGCTGAAGCTGTTTTTGCTTATAGGTAACAATATACACGGCACCGCATTGCTTTGCAAGTTCGAGATCTGTGAAATTGTCTGTAAAGAAGGTGGTAGCGGCTCCTTCGGCAAGTGTGTGTTGAATAATTACGTGCTTTTGACCATGAACATCGCTTGCCAGCCGCCCGGTAAATTTTCCATCATGCATTTCCATTTTGCTGGCATACTGCTTTTCAATTCCAAGGCGCTTCGCCACTTCAACGATTATGATATCGAGGCTTGAAGAAACGAGGATGCGTTGCTTACCTGGATTCTGCGATACCATCACATCAAGCAAATCCCATACTTTCTTATTCTTTCTGTTAGCAAGGAAATCATCATAAAATTGCGAAGCTCCACTTTGCAATGCAGGCGCAGACTCTCCTTTCAATAAGGCGATCGCTTTTTCCCTGATCAAGTCCTTACGGCGCAATTTTCCCAGCAACAACAAATACCAAAACTCAGGGGATTTTCGACTGGTTAACTTTCGCAACCGCGCCAACTTAAGTGGTGAATTTTTCTGCAAATACCATTTGATGAAATCAAATGTTGTATTTGACAAAAAAAGCGTATCGCATACGTCAAGCAGTATTACACCTTTGCTGTTGTCCATATGCGGTTATACATTTGGCGATACCTGTCGAAGGCACTTGTTATTTTATAATACTCCAAAGCTTTATTCCTGATTGATGTGGGCGACACGTTTTGTAGTCCATCGAGGGCAGCTACTCCCCTTTCAACCGAAGTTTCAGAAAAGTCATCTAATACCACACCTGTACCATAACTCTCCATTATTTCCTTTACGTCGCCTACACCACTATTAACTACAATAGGAATTCCACTTATCAGCAATTCACCCATTTTGGTGGGGCTACTCGCTATTTTTGAATATGAAGGCATGATGAATGAAATGCCGCAGTCAAAAGCGTGGATCATAGCGGGCACTTCGGCTCTCGTAGCCGATGTAATGTAAATATCTTTCTCTTCCAGTCCCATTTCCCGGGCTTTCTCAAGAACCATATTTGCAGGAGATGGTGTAATGAAAAGAAAAACAGCATTCTTCTTTACCTGCTTCAGTTGTTTGAAAAAAGTAAGCATTTCCGGGAGCAGGTACCATGATCCGATGGAACCGAGATATCCCAGCACATATGCATCGCGGGGAACGCCCAGTTTATCGCGACTGGCGAGTCTTTTTGCGTTATCCACTATTGTAAAATGTTTTTCATCCGCACTGCAGGGTATTACAGTAATATTATCAGCCTTCAACTGTGAAATATTCCAGCTCATCATTTCCTGCTTCGCCTTTTCCGTAAGCGAGATCACCCCAGTGGCATTGGCAAGCATTTTTCGTTCCAGGCGCTTATAATAATTGTACAATAACCGGTAGATGAGTTTGCTTTTGTCCCAGGCCTTTCCATCCACCCGCTCATCTACCCAAAAGCCACGCATGTCGAAAAGATAGGGTGTACCCATTTTTGATTGTATTCGCAGCGCTGATTCCGCAGCCTGGTAACTTCTGCAGTGAATGAGGTCATACTTGTTTTCTTTTGCCAGCGCCAGGGCATTATTTTTCATCTTCCTCAGATCAGCAGCTTTGGAAAGAAGGCGACCGGCTTTTCCAAAAGTAAAATAGTGCCAGCCGATACCACGTGCATCAAGATATTTCTGCATCTCCTCTCCTTTTGCCCGCAATCGATCCTCTTTCTCGAAGCTCAAAATGTCAAATTTATATCCACCTGCTGCCAGGCCTTCGATGTATGTTAGTATTTGAGATTGACCCAAAGGATCAGTAAGACCATCGTATGAAATAAAAAGAATCTTCTTCATTAGTATTTATCCTTGTACCATTTATGCAACAAAATCAATAACCACAACCTATTATATAAGTAATCCCTTCCGGAAAAAAAGTCTTTCTTTAACTGCTGTACAACTCGTACGTCCACCAATCCGCATTCCTCTATCACATCATCTGCAAGGTATTTGTCGATGAGGTATTTCAATTCTCGCGTCAACCAAATGCGTAGTGGTACTGCAAAACCCCATTTGGGTCTGTCAAACAACGGTGCAGGTACGTAATCATACAACACCTGTTTAAGCAGGTACTTGCCAGTATCCCCCTTCAACTTTAATTCGGGAGAAAGATTAATGGCAAACTCAACAAGCCTGTGATCAAGCAGCGGCACTCTTACTTCAAGCGAGTGCTTCATTGATGCCCTGTCTGCTTTAACCAATAATTCTTCGGGGAGATAATTTTTGATGTCAAAAAAGCTTTGCTCTTCGGCAGCCGATAATGTTCTTTTACTGTGGATGCTCTCATCCATTTCAATACTCGCCGGAACTTTCAAAAGCCTGGCGATTTCGCTCTCTGAAAAACAATATTGCTCCTGGGAAAATATATGGCTCTTCATCCTTGCCTCCGGGTAGTCGAATAATTTACTACCACGCTTCAGCCGGTTGTTTCCAAATATTTCCAGCCCTGCTGAAATGGGTTTTCTGAAAGCCTTCACCGCAGGGTTCTGCAGTCGTCGCGCCCAGGTGTAAAATCCATATCCCATAAATAATTCATCACCACCATCACCAGATAATGCTACTGTAACGTGTTTTCTCGCCAATTGTGATACCATGAGCGTGGGTATCGCCGATGAGTCTGCGTAAGGCTCATCATAAATATTAAGCAGGTCATTCACCAATTCAAGCGCATCCTTCTCCGTAACTACAAATTCATGATGATCGGACTGTATATGTTTGGCCACGCTTGCTGCAAATACCGACTCGTTGTATTTTTTTTCTTCAAAGCCAATTGAAAATGTCTTTACCGGAACGGAAGAAATGGATTGAGCAATAGCTGCCACAGTGCTGGAATCGATACCTCCACTTAGGAATATGCCCACGGGCACATCGCTGATCATGCAGTATTCTACACTACTCTTCAGTAATTCAGTAAGCCGATGCTTTGCTTCCTTTTCGTCTGTAAGTGGAGATGATTGTATGTTTTCATCCATTTGCCAATACGGCGAAATGGTGAGTTCGCCATTATGAAAAACTGCATAATGCCCTGGCTTTAGTTTAAAACAATTGTCATAGATGGTCTTATCATGAGGAATATAACCGAGATATAGAAAATTGCTGACGGAGGCCCGATTGATTATTCTCTTGAAGTTAAGGGTCATGAGTGATTTTAATTCAGACCCAAAAGCCAGTTGCTTATCCTCCAGCCAGTAATACAACGGCTTTATGCCAATCCTGTCTCGAATGAGATAAAGTTTCTCAAGTTGTTTGTCCCAGATGGCAAGAGCAAACATCCCATTGAATTCCTTTATTGCTTCTACGCCCAATTGAGCAAAGAGTTCTATTATAACTTCGGAATCGGAATTGGTGCGGGTTTGTATTTTGAATTTTTCAGCGACTTCCCGGAAGTTATATACCTCCCCGTTGTAGATCATAACAAATCTTCCATCCCTGGAGTAGAACGGCTGATTGGCAGCAGCCGACAGGTCCAAAATACTCAACCTTCGGTGGCCAAGTGCTATCCCGGACGACTCATCATAAAAATATCCATCTGCATCTGGCCCCCGGTGATTAAGGGCGCAGGTCATTTTATCCAAATGCTGTCGGTCAAATCTCCTCGATACAAATCCGGCTATGCCACACATATATTATCAAAAACTTTAGTAATTAAACACAAAAGAGAGTCATTAGTTGTAAGTGCAGATCAAACCTGTACTTTGGTAGGGAACGATACTTTGCTAACCAATGCAACCGGTAAAGTGTGCATATAGTCGTCCGGCATTAGTTGATAATCCCAAACATTATTTTTTAATGTATGACGGCACCAACATGCGTGCAGGATGTGTACCAAAGTAGGGCGGTACACCTTCAATATACACCGTGCCAGCCTGCCCATTTATTTGCCAAATACCCTGTTCCCCGGATTCAACCTTCACTTCTACTGACTCCTCTTTGCGATTAGACATGTCAATAGTCCTGCCGGACGGGCTGGCAAGGTTTAAAACAACCGATTTATGGACAATAAACTTTTTCACATCTTTAGGAACATAAAAATAAAACGTATTCATGCCACCTGCCGATGTAGTGCGCAATGGTGGATTAGGACCAGCAACCACGCTATATTTTATGCTCGGTGAAAAGCTAACGAGGAACTGTTTGCGCAGATCGTCCACTTTGAGCAGGTAATCGCCGGGTGGTAAGTCAGCAAGGCTAAAGTCCTGGTCGCCTCCTTCCTGGTTCTGCTCCAGCCGGAGTACGGGCTTTTCGTCTGCTGAAGGCCAGCCATTTTTTACAGGGAAAAAATCCATTGTTAACGGTCGGGCAATACCGGGATTAACGGCTGATCCATGACCGATATTTAGTTTATTCTGTGCCCCTTTGGATTTGATAGAAACTATAAAACTGGTAGGATACCAAAACGTATTAGGCGCAGTGTGATATTTTTTGCCGGTGACATCCACCACAGATCCCAGCTCAACGAAAGCAACAGAAGCTTTGAAGTTTTGAATACCCTCTACTTTTTTGATCGAACGCATGTCGTCCTGGAAATTGGCCTGGATCTCGGCCCTGGTCGATGCATTTTTGTTTCCTTTCCACTCAGTACTTCCTGCATCATAGTAGCTTAAGCCGGGTCCAGCCTGGCTTGCCAACGATACCATCACAGGTAATGTTGAAAATGCTCCCGTCTCAAAATTGCGGTAGGCATATTGTAACATGCCGATATATTTTTCACGGCTTGGACTCTTCTTAAGGTTCCTGTATAGCACTACATAATGGAGGTACATTTTCACGAGGTCAATTCTCCTGCTTATTTTATCTGAAGATGCTAAGGAAGAAGCCTGGTCTAAAAGACGGAACCATTCTGCAAGTGAATTATCCCCTGGAATTGGTTGGCCCGGATTTTCCCAATCGTCATAGATCTTTTTCAACATAGGGGCCGCTTTACCATAAGCCTGGTTGAAATAATCGCTTCTCAATGCTTCCACATCCGTATCAGGATTCCACAAAAGGCGACTAAGCAGGTACTGGCCCCATCCTTTGGATATCCATCCCATTACGGACTCACCGATATAAGCCCTGGCACCTTTCTCGTAATATTTTTTAACGCTCTTTGTAAGAAACGATGTATTGGCTGCGCCCATCTGCCCCGGTAAATCAAAGTCCCATTCGTACACGCTGAGATATTCATATACCCCAATCTTCTTTGCCTTTTTGCCCCAAAGATCCAGCAGTTGATATGTATTGTACTTGGTGGAATTAAATCCGTTGGTGATCATTACAAACACATTTGGTTCCAGCGGCAAACGTGTTGGAAGAATATGCTGATTGTATGCATAGCTTCCTACCCATGCATCAGGATACTTTTTTCGCAGGGCTTTAGCAGCCTGGTTAGCAAGATAAAAAACCTGGTCGGAAGGAGTACCAATGGCCTTACATTCCCGGGTTTCACAAAAACCACCGCCGTCAGACGGCTCCATTGATAATAGCTTCATCGATGGATCGGTTTGCAATACCCGTTCAAATCTTACCACCGCATCCTTTGCAATAAACTGTACAAGCTGATCATTTGCCACATTGAACTTGGGATTGACCGGTATCGAACCCTTTGCCACTGCGGCCGAAAAGTATTCGGGATGTTCTTTAAACAATGACGCGTTGCGCTGCACTATATCATCGTAAGCATGACCAAGCCACATCTTAAACATTCCACCCATACGGCTTTTTCGTGCCCAGGTATAATAGTCTGCCTCCATTGCCGCGCGATCGGCAAACCCATGGCCATTGAAGATTGATCGCCATTCGTAACTCGGCTGCGTAAGCAACTCCATGCTTTTAAATGGCAGTGCATTTGGTGGAATTACCTCCCAAACTTCGCCGGGTGCGAGCCAGCGAAAACCGAGCTGCTCGAGATATAAGAAAATTGCTTCCTGCAATGCCAGGTTACTGTTGCCAGCAATAACAACCGACTGACTGCTCCCTTTTATATAAATTCCTTCAGGTCCAAAACTTTTCATTTTGGCAGGAACTGAAATTATGTTGTTTGAATTTTTGCCGGCAATATTTAAAATAAGGATGCCAGAACCTTTGTAAGCTTTTGTCGGGCTAATGACATACCGGAACGAATTAGATTTATTTAATTCTTTCTGCAGGTCATCAATGGCCGCGGACACGGAATCGCCTTTTTGAAAATCAGCATAAATCGCGATGTTTGAATTCGACGTGCCCTGTGCAAATGACTGTATACAGGTCATCGAAATCAAAAGAAGCAATAAAAGGCTTTTTTTCAAGATGTTTGACATAGAAGGCGATACTCCTTCAGGAAGTTTGCAAATTGAATGCCGGTAGATAAGTTGGTGCAGGATTGATGACGGCATTAACATTCGTTTGACCTTTATACCTGTTGTAAAGTGATGTGAGATGCTCCATGTACTTTTCTTTTCCACCTTCGCGGCGAATAATGTCGTGATTACATTTGGCATACACATCCAGGTCTACCTCGTGATTGGCTATTGCGGTCACCTTTTTTACGAAGTCATTAATATTCTCAAGTTCAAAATATAGTCCGCTATTTTTTGTTGCCTCTCTCAATACTGGAATGTCGGACACTATCGCCGGCATGCCACTGGCCATGGCCTCCAACAATGCAACGGGATGACCTTCTACAACTGAACTCATCACAAACAGATCATATTTCCTCAGTACTTCGTGAATATTGTTGTTGAGGCCACACAAACGGATATTAAGTTTATGTTTATTTATCTCTGCCTGTAGTTGTTGACGTAAAGGTCCATCTCCATAAATATCGAGATGCACTCCTTTAGGCAACAACCTGAATGCATCGATGAGATATCCATAATTTTTTGCCGGCTTCAGGTTTCCCACTGTAACCATCCTGAAGGTTCCATTAAAACTCATGCTTTTGTAACCTTCAGCAAAAAAACGGTTATCTACATAATTGGTCAATACTGTGCATTCGCCTTTAATACCAATGCAAGCTTCATAATCCTTTCTCACTTCTTCAGATACTGCTATGATGTGATGTCTTTTGCGGTAGGTAAGTTTCTCTACCAGGCGCTGGATCTTTTTCTGCGGTGCAAAACATCGTACGCCCAGTATGCTATGAATGCTGTTGAATACTTTCACGTGTTTGGGACAAGCCAGGCGCGTAATGAAAGTAGAAAGTACCAGGTGCGAATGAACGATGTCTATCTTATTTTTCTTAATGTACTTGCGCAACTGGAACACACAAGCTGGAATATCCCATTTGGACCGGAAGTTGAGTTTGGAGATCACACATTTATCCTTCAGCTCGGCTGCCAATACATCATTACCATTCAGGTATACGATGTGATGATTGAAATCAGGCATACTTTTAACGGTGCCAGCAAGAAGATTTTCAGCACCGCCGATACCAAGTGTATCAATAACGTGAAGGATATTGGTTTTCAACATAGAACAAAGGCTGGTTAATCATTAGGATCTGTCCGGTGACAGTATTGCTAAAATAGCATCCTTACAGTGTACCAGCGTTTTATTCTATATCAAAACTTCATTAATTAAGGGAAAGCGCAAGACCTTTGTCGTAATCTTCCCATAATGTCGATGAAAATGTACTATTTCCGTTTAAAATGTTACTGTAATTGTTCCTGGTAAATTGTTTTTAGCCTTTCCAGGTAAAACGTTCTTTTGGCAAAGGATTTCACCCTTAAAAAAGCGCGGTTAGCCAGGCTGTCCAAATCCACATTTCGATTGGCAATATCGCGCACGGTTTTCCTGAAACCTGAAGTCTCATCTATATTGAAATATAAGGCATCGTTATCCAGCACCTCTCTCAAAACAGGAATATCTGAAAGCAGCGAGGGCAGTCCCGCAGCCGTTGCTTCCAAAAGTGCAAGGGGCTGTCCCTCAAAAAATGAGCTCATGACAAATACATCATATCGCGGCAACACCTTCTCAATATCATTAGTCATGCCCATCAACCGGATATTTAGATTATTGTCGTCGATCTGTTTTTGCAATTGTTCGCGCATATCACCCTGGCCGTAAATATCAAGTGTTACGTTTGAAGGCAGGTCCTTAAATGCATCTAATAGGTACGGATAGTTTTTTTGATGGCGAAGGTTACCCACAGCTACCATTTTTAGATTATCGCCAATTCCAGGAGGTCGAAGAGCATGGATGAAAAATTTATCCTCAACAAAATTATACAGCACATAACTCTTTCCTTTTAACCCCACCCATTCCTTAAAGTCGTCCAAAACAGTTTTAGAAACGGCGATTATAACGTGTCGTTTCCGATAGGTGATTTTTTCAAGGTAAAGACTTAACCGGTTGATTTTATAACTAGCCAGGCTGGACACAGCGTGAATACTGTTGATAAGCTGCACAGACCTTGGTGTGGCCAGTCGTGCAAGGATATTGGACTCATATAAATGCGAGTGTACGATATCGATTTTATTGTCCTTGATAAACCTTCGCGCCTTCCCTACTTTTAAAAAAATATGTTTAATGGAAGGACACCCGAGGTTGATAAACTGGTAGGGAACTTTTATATCTTTTCTCAAAGTGTCGGGGCCACGAAGTACCATTACATACTGATCATACTCCGACAGACCATTGATGATGTTTACCAACAACTTTTCCGCTCCGCCTACAGCCAGTGAATCTATAATATGAAGTATGGAAGTTTTCAGAGAGTTTGTTTTAAAGGTCCTTGATGGAAAAAGTATCTTTTCTAAACCAGGGCAGCGGTACCAATTTGTTAGCGCGGTAAGCTACTACTACAAAAACGATGAAGAATGAGATAGTAGTGGAATAGGCAGCTCCGATAGCGCCATACCTGTTTATCAAAAGATAGTTAAATACAATGTTACAGGCGATACTTACTACGGCCAACTGGGCGAGTAGCAAGGTTTTATTAAAATAAAATATGTACCCTGTAAAAAGCAGGTAGCAACCCCAGAAAAAGTATGACAACCCAATCCAGAATACATAACGCGTGCCCTCACGATAATTTTCGTCAATAAAATACTTAAATAATATTTCAGACGCAGGCACCAGCAATAACAACAAAACAAAAGTGCCGGCAGTAAACAGGTAACTGACTTTTACGAGTTGAGTTTTGCCCCGCTCATCCAGCGCGGCCAGTTTCTCAAAGATGTAGGGTGTAAGTAAATTACTGAAAACATTTACTGCAATAAGAATTACTGACCCTACGGTATAACCCACACTATAGATACCCGCCTCCTGTAAATCTCGAAGTTTGGTAATAAACAGCCTGTCAGACTGGTTCATGATCACTTTCCCAACTGTATGCAATATCAGTGGCAGTCCATAGGCAATGCCCAGCCTGATGTATTGAAACTGGATATTACCCCGCAAATAGCCTTGTTTTTTAAAATAGTAGAAGGCTATTATGAGAAATAAGAGGGATACTGCAAAAGCTGAATAAATCCGCCCCTCCCAACCCATTCCTTTGTAGACAATCAACCAGATGGTAAGTGCAGTTTCTACTATCACCCTGATAAGACTGAATATAGTATACAACACCACCTTTCGCTGAATGATCAGGAAGGTGAACAAGGTGTCGATGTAGATCGTTGAGAAAGATACAAGCAGGATAACTATTATCCATGACCTGTCGACATTCCTTAATTCAACGATATCTGCGTACTGGTAGAATAATGCCCATCCCAAAAACGCCATCCAGGCAAAATTGATTAGCGGGATAAGCTGGATGGAAAGAAATTTGGAAGCAAAAACAGCCGGATCCTTTTCTTTATAATACTCAACCGAAAGCAATGCATATGCTACCACGCTAATTAGCGGTATCAGGAATGCTATATAGGTTGTAAAAAGCGACAGCAGTCCATAATCTGCCGGAAGCAGGTAATGAGACAGCAGGGGTGTCAGAAAAAAATTGATGGCGGGATTTAGAAAACCAACAATCGTATAAAGTGAAAGGTGTTTGAGAAATTTCAGCATAAGAATTAGCGATCCTCAGGATCTAGCAAAACCCTGATTATACGTTCTGTGGCCCTCCCATCATAAGGATAATTGAATTTCATTAGAAATTTCCTGTATTCCGCCTCGTTGCCGACAGCCAGGTTGTGACTTATCCAATAATCATATTTAGTCATCAGGTCTTCTAAGTGAAGCGATGCGTGACACAATCCCGTTAAGGAAAAATCCGCTCCCTCAATATGTGGTTCGGGGTTCCAGCCGAGTACCACCACATTCTTCTTTGCACAAAGGAAACCGTTAATAAGACTGGAACTATATCCAAGTATAAGCTGTGCACTGAGGTATAAGTCGGTGAAATCGCCTGCCTGCAATACCTGGATATACTCCTTGTTGTAAGAATAACTATCCCACAATTTCCTATCGGAGCGTGGGTGAAGTTTTATGAATAAACGAACTTTTCTTTTTTCAACAAATTCAAATAGATGCCGGGCTACATGACGATGATGCTCCAGCGTCCACCCCGCAATTCCTTCCTCATAATACGGGTGATCGATGTATACCAGGTAATCACCTTCATTAGCCTTTTCGCGGTAATACCCGTCGAAAAAAGGTACACCGGTTATATACGCTTCGTTTTTATTGATACCGGTATAAGTTTCGAAATCTTCAAGGTTGGGCTGATTAAAAATCATCGGCACCTTTGGTACACGCTCCTTAAACCTATTTTTAAGCAATACTGTATGCCCCGAAGCAAAAAGCATCTTAAAAGGCAATAGTAAATACTTAATATAAGAGCTGAAAGATTGAAATCCCCTGGTAACTGAAAAATAAAATAGCTTGGAACGTAGCGAATCAGAAAAATTATTTCGCAACCTGTTTAGCAGGTATGGCAATGTATTATTCCTGAAAGTCCTGGTTTGCAAAAAGCGAAGTGTAGCATCCTTGTCGGCTGCGGCACCGTGATCTGAATAATAAGTTGGAATTTGTTTGGCTGCAGCACTTACTATTAAAGCAATTTGCCGAAGGTCAATTATTTCAAAAAAAAGTATCCTGTCTGGTTTTACTTCCCGAAGAAGGGCCTGGGGCGACCGATAGTTCTGCCAGTAAATAATTTGCTTAAAAGGAAGTGGCAAATCTGCAACTGACGGTTGCCCCGCACCCGGTTTTTCGTACCACAGCAATATCCACTCTATGTCTTTAGCCTGGGCGAGAAAATTGTAATAATCAAAACGCCAGGGTTGAACCACAACAACAATTCTCATACGTTTTCCGGATACTGAATGATTATGATTGGTAGGAATGCTCAATTAATTGTTCAATAAGTTGGGCTAACCTCAAATAATGCCAGGGCTTCTTTTCCCTTTTCCTTCATCCATTCGTCATAGAGAGCCCCATAAAATATAGAGTCCGAATACTCACCATTTCTATACAAGTCATTTCTGAGCCGTCCCTCTTCCTTCAAACCGGCCTTTATGCATACTTTTTTTGAAGCTTCATGAAGGTCCGATACACCGGCGAATATTCGTTGAAAATTGAGCTTGTTGAATCCATAGTACATCATCATCATCACGGCGTCAGTGATAATACCCTTTCCGGCGAAACTATTGTCGCCTAATAAATACGCAATTGATGTTCTTCTTGCTATCCAGCTTATTTCCTGGAACGAAACGTTGCCGATATGTTTTCCGGAAGCATTATCGAAGATCCCTAATAATATCAACGATTGATTCTTGCAAGATTCTTCGTAATAACTCTTCATGCGCTGGAGGTTGTTGGGAAAGTAGCTCCTTTCCGTATAGATATCTAGCGACATATCTTCCAGCCAGTTGTAATATGGAGAATTGACTTCCAGGTTTTCCGGGGTAAGTCCATGAAGAGAAATTCTTTTTCCTACCAAAAATCGTTTCATAATCGTTGGTTTAAATATTCGAGAAGGGTTTGCTTGTTAACAATGGTTCCTATTGCGGTATCCTTAAAGGGATCGTTTATACTTTCTAAGGGTAAATATCGCAACACCTCCTTATTCATGATTTCCGCCTCAATTAAATAGCTGGAAAAAAAACCTAGCACAAAATCGCTATGATAGATGAGGCTGTTGTTCTCAATATGCTGGTCGGCAACAATTATCCTGTCAAGCAGTTGCTTATCAAGTTTACCGAGGTCCTGGTTTGGATGGGCTTTGAAAATGAAAATATGATTTTCGAGGATTTGATCGATCAACCCCGTCAATTCATTACACACCTGCACTTCGTCAAATCCAAATTTTGTTTTTCCGTCAACATTTGATAGGGGATCGGGAGCAAAGACAATTACTTTTTTATTTCCGGTGTCAATTCCAGCTTTTTCAAAAAAAGTCACTTTGCTGGTTGGCGGCTTCCAGGATCGCAAATAATCCTGGAAGGGATTGCCGGTGATAAGAATTCTTTTCTCTTCAATTCCCTGTTTAAGAGCAATGTCCTTTGCGCGATCATCGATCAGGCAAATTTTGTCGGGCAGCACCTCTACCCCGTTATTATCAAATCGCTCGCGAATATTTGTCCAGTGATCCACGAAGGCATAAGTTGGTATGTTGCGGGCCTTGCCTGCAGCAATAAAAGTCAACTCGATCTTTGATGTATAGGAGGTACCGGTAAAAATAAAATCAGGGGCAAAATCCTCGATACATTGCTCCGGTGTTGCTGAAGGTTTTTGAACTTCCAATCCAAAATCCTTGATAAAAGAATACTCTCGATCAGAAATCAGTTTATATGTGACCTGGTCTGTCAAAGATTTTACCAGTGCTAAAACGGGTTTGGCTCCACCCGGATCACTAAAAACAAAGATGCCTTTGCCTTTTAAATATGTATTGAGTTTATCCAATTTTTATAAGCGCGCCTATCAACTATTGTGGTATACGTACAGGTTTACCAATTGTCGATAATGCCCTCTTTATATCAAGGGGTGTGTATTGTGTAAAATGGAAGATGCTAGCGGATCCAACCGCCTCAATGTTGGTTTTGGAGAACAACTCGGTGTAATGTGTCATATCCCCACCGCCACCTACTGCAATTATGGGCAAGTTTGTTAATTTCTCCGCGGTTGCTACCAGTTCGATATCGAACCCTTTCATCATGCCGTCATTGTCAACCGACGTTATTACTACTTCCCCCGCCCCCAGGTCCTGAACCTGGTGTATAAAATCATTAAGGGTAATATCTATTCCGAGGTCGTTGTGAATTTTATAACTTTCGCCATTCTTCTTTGCATCTACTGCGATGGTAATGCACTGGCTACCGAAAAAATGCGCTGCTTCTTTGATAAACCCGGGATTTACGAGCGCCTGGTTTTTAATTACTACTTTATCGGCGCCAATCTTCAACAGGTTATTTATATCATCAATACTATCAATTCCACCCCCGATACCCACCGGCATAAAACACTCTTTGATAATATCCCGCGCAATTGCCAGGTTTAGTTTTCGCTTTTGCTTAGTGGCATTAAGGTCGATAAATACAAGCTCATCCACCCCTCTTGAATTGTAAACGCGTGCTGCCTGTACGGGATTACCTACCATCCGCGGATTGGAGAACTGTTTTGTTTTAACCAATCCAAAACCATTGAATGTGAGAATAGGGATTACGCGGATCTTAAGCATTGAGCTCGAAAAAGTTTTTAAGAAGGTTTAATCCGGATTCCTGGCTCTTCTCCGGGTGAAATTGTGTGGCAAAGATGTTGTCCTTTTGCACACAGGCAACCAGGTCTTCACCATAATTTACTGTGGCAGCAATTGCTTGTTTGTCGGTGACCCGGAAATGATAACTATGTATGAAGTAAAAATCCGTGTTGGTAAGGTTTGAGAAATACTTTTCACTTTTGGGAGTGATATTGTTCCATCCGAGGTGCGGAACTCTTTTGCCGGGAGCTTCTATTTTAATTACGTCACCATCTATCCATCCCAGACCTTCGCAATCATAAGGTTCGGTACCACGGGTGGCTATCAATTGCATGCCGAGGCAAACACCCAGGAATGGCTTCTTCTTTTCCTGCACCTGCTGCGTTAAAAAATCGAACAAGCCATTTTCCTTCAAATTGTTGATGCCCTGCTGGAATGATCCCACCCCAGGTAAGATGATATACTTTGCCTGCTCTATCTCCGTGAAGTCCTTCGACACCTTACCAGGAATGTTAAGGTAATTCAGTGCCTTCAATACTGAAGCCACATTGCCCATTCCATAATCGATAATTGCAACTGACATATCTTATACTATCTCGAAATTACGTACCAGGTTTCCTTCCTTATCTTTTACAAAGCTACCATCCGGATTCTGTTGAAACAATACCGGGTTAGTATAACTATCAATCACAGAATCAATCTCTTCCTTCGAAAGGCCTGAATAGCTTACAAATTCTGTTATGGCATAATTAGGATATTTGCCATCGTACTCTTTTACAAGTTTTAATCCTTCTTCCCGTGTCAACCGCTTATTACGGATGTCGATACAGGCATGGTCCGTAGCGCGTCCAAAGCCGTACTTAACGAATTTTAGATAGTCGTGGAGACCTACAAGTTTTTCATCCAGGTTTTCATAATTGGTATAGGTGCCTTCAAGTGGGCCATCTTCTTTTACCTTAAATCCATGTTCCTTTATTATCTCCAGTTGCTTGCGGGCATCCCAAAAAAAGTAATGACCAAGAAACAAACCCGTTACACCTACTTTTTCAAGTTCCTCATCTTCCGGATAGAAATACGGTGTCAGGTCTTTTTCGGTGATGCCGTCTACTCCGATCATATCCTGGATGCGGTTGCCCAGGAGGCCGCCAAATTCTTCAAGCCAGCGCCTATTTAGTGTATTGTTTTCTATTGCATCCAATGGCCCGCCATATTCTTGTTGCGAGTTTTCTCCCCAAATGATAAGTTTAATTCCAAATTTCACGGCAAACATCACCGGTATGGTAAAGATGCCGATATGATTTGGCCACATTTCATCTCCTACCCTGCGGAATCCTTCGATCACCATTTTCTTATACACTTCATGGTTCTTCTTGAAATGGATTACATCCATGCCCATTTTGGACAGGTTATCGAGATTATACCTGCCAAGATCCGTGACGCTCGTCGTTTCAAAACATACCAGCAATGGATTTAGTCCACAAACATATTTCATGAAGTAAGCCTGGTAGGTGCTATCCTTACCACCACTTACCGGCACTATACAGTCATACCCTCTTGAACCTGGGGGTAAACGAAAATGATCTATTACCTGGAAGAAATCTTTCTTACGTTGCTCCCAGTCGATGCCCACGTGTTTTTGATCTGCAGCTATGCAGGCGCTACAAACTCCTTCGTCGTTAAAAAAAAGATCTGGTTTGGTTTCGGGAAACAGACACTTCTTACAATACCTGATTAACATAGTTCTTCATCATTTTTTTTCCAGTAAATACATCACATCCACATTATCATCATAAGTGTACTTATAATACTCTCTTTTTACTTCCTTTAGGGAAGGAGACAGTGAGGAATAAATTTTTGAAAAATCCGCTTTCCAAAGAAAGCCTTCGTTACCTCTATAGTTCAATGTTTGAAGCTCGGGAGAATAATATTCAAACCCCCAAACATATCGTTTGGAACACCTGGTAACCTCATTCATGATTTTCGCATGATCATCCGGGGAAATATGAATGAGCACCCCATTTGTAACAACGACGTCAAAATAGCTATCCTTAAATGGGAGGTCAAAACCAGAGCCCTGTATAATATTGATGCCTTTTGACATCTGCTTTGCCTTTTCTACGGCGTACTCCTGGAGTTCTATTCCATAAAGATTCTTATAGCCCATTTTCTGGAGCAACATCAACTGCATTCCTACATTACAACCTACTTCCAGGATTTTGATATCCTTTGGCAGGTGACCGAGAAATTTCTCGTTCATTTCCGTTCTGGTTGTTCCCCATTCTTTTTTATAAAAATCGTCATATTCATCCAGCGACCAGGTGTTGCGGTCAGAATACTCCTTACCAAAGTCGCCACTCCAGAATTCTTCCTGTTTTGTTTTCATTTTTTCTAAATTTCTGTTTTACTATATTGTTGAATATGTCAGAAGACAAATGTACTAATGATCCATTTAAGACCTGGGCGTTGTGCTAGCAGGATGGCTGTAGCTTATTAAAAATTCATGCTTAAGCTGACTTCAATTCATCGGCATTATCGAAAATTTTCTCCATCGCGTTTACCACATCCATCATATCTTTTTTTGTCATACCCGGGCGCATATATTCATGGGTAAACAAAACCTCAAAGTGCATTTTCTCCGTTACCGGGCAAAGGCCTTTTGCATAGTTCACATCATGAGGATACAAGCGTTTGTCGAATGCCCATGCAGCCTTTTGCTGGTAAATTGGTTGCAGGTAAATAGGCTTCACATACCCGGCACCAATCAATGGCGCAGTTTCACGCAATACCGCTGAAGGGATTTCTGCTTTCAATGCTTCCACGAAAACGTCCCTGGTAATTCCCGCAATTTCCTTATTGAATTTAACAGGGTAAACGTAATAGGTATTAACAGACCCATCGGTAAGCCGCGGAAGCACTTGCAATGCGGGAAATGCTGACAGCTTTTCATCCAGGAACTGGACATTTTCCAGCCGTTGCTCCAGCAGTGACGGTAATTTCTTTAACTGCTCGACGCCAATTGCGCATTCTATTTCGGTCATCCTGTAATTGTATCCTACGAGGTTTGTAAGATCTGCAATTTCCCGCGGCCCCGTTACATTTTCTGCATGGTTGCGAATCATTTGACATCTGTCGGCAAGAACCGGATCATCGGTAGTAATTACACCACCCTCGCCGGTATGAATATGTTTGTGATAATTTAGACTAAATACCCCGATATCGCCAATCGTACCCACGTACCTTCCTTTGTATTTGCCCATCGGCGCCTGTGCTGCATCCTCTACCACATACAGATCGTGCTTGTTTGCAATCTCCATAATGCGATCCATATCTGCAGGGTGACCAAATATATGTACTACAAGAATTGCTTTGGTACGTGCAGTGATCTTCGACTCTATGCTTACAGGATCCATACAATAAGTATTGGGATCGATGTCTGCAAATACAGGTATGCCCCCATACACCAATGGCGCAATAGCACTTGCCGACATCGAATAGGGCGATACAATCACCTCGTCGCCCGGCTGAATACCAATGGCACCCATTGCCGTGAATAAACCGGAGGTGTTTGAATTAACCGAAATAGCATGCTTTATTCCCAAACTTGTTGCCCACTGTTCTTCAAAAGCTCTTACTGTAGGACCACCGAGAAAATCGTGCGTCCATGCGCCGAGGTACTGCGACAGGTTTCCTGAATCCAATACTTTCATCACCGCTTTCTTTTCTTCCTCGCCAATGGTATTATATGCGGGAAATAATTTTGTGCGTACCGGAGTACCCCCATTTATAGCTAATACTTTCGACATATCACCCAGCTTTTTTTCTTAATACATTTATCAGTTTGACAATTCGTTTGTTCAAATCCAGCGCCTGTTGAAAATTGTCTTCTTCCCCTGCTTTTTCAAGCAATTTCGTGGCTTTATCTACAACTGGCATCATGTAGCGTGCAAGGATATTCTTCTCGCGCAAATCGTTATTCTCGACTAAAGATTTTCCCGATTTGTCCTGCTCGTAATACCTTATTTCATTCCCACTATGACAGACAACGATTTTACCCGTTGGGAAAAACAACTCGATTTCAAATACCGCATACGAAGCTTTTTCCACGCCCAACAGCATCACCGGGCAATTCTGATAAATGCAACTTCCGGAAACGGTTGGATCAAATTCAAACGCGTCGAATGAAATCTTTTGTGATACAAATTTTTCAAAATCAAATGGCTTATCAAAAAGATATTCCAGGAGGTCAAAAGCGTGTCCGCCATTATTCAATATTCCTCTCTGGTATTTGATATTAATCGCGGTGCACGCTGCTTTGGCAGTCCGTTTCCTAATTACATCACGCAGCCGTGCATAGGCAGGTTGAAAACGTCTTATGTAATTCACCAATACCTTACTGTCTGATTTCCGGTAAAGTGTTTCAAGCTTATTCAATTCAGGTATTCCGGCTGCCACTGGCTTCTCACATATCACTAGCGGAATATTTTGTTGCAATAAACTCTTCAAATAGGCGTAATGTGTAACCGTGGGAGTCGTTATGCTTACAATATCATACCTGCCAAAGTCGGACGACTCATCCACATCCACAAACTCAATATTATATGCTTTGGCAACCTGCTTAGCAATTTTTTTATCACTATCAGTTATATCGAAATGTATATTTTTTGCATTATAAAAAGCACGGGCATGGGTCCATACCCTTGAAGGATCTTTCAGATCATAAAGCGCACCGATATTACCGCACCCGATAATTAGAGCGGAATACTTCATGGTGCCTGTTTTTTAGAGAGAAAAGAATATTTAATCTCTGCGATCTTCCAATCCTCCTCATTATCTATATCCTGCACTTCCGATTCCGGTACTTCGAGCGGGTAGGTATTTTCTGAAACAAGACTTTGAGATGCCAGGAACTTTGTGGTATCGAAAAAATAGAATTGGCCGCAATCATGAAAGGCTGGCGGCAGATCCTGCGACCTGCGCGTTGCATTCTCCGGCCAATTGTATGCAAGCTTTCCCGCGTCCATTTTAAACGATCTCCATATGGGAAAACTAAACCTGGTTACGGGTATTACGCTATCAGCCTTCTGTTGCAATAACAATTGAAAAGCTTCTTTTAATTTATCTGCTGTTACAAACGGGGCAGTGGGATAAATACAACAGCCATACTGAAAATGCTTACCTGCCTGCTTATATTGGTCAAGAACCTCCGTAAGTACCGCGGCCGTTGTAGCCATATCGCCCGACGTGGAGGCGGAACGCATAAAGGGTACCAGGGCACCAAGCTCCAGGGCTATCGTCGCGATCTCCGGATCGTCGGTAGATACCATTACTTCATCGAATATGCCTGATTGCAAAGCTGCATCAATGGAATACTGGATAATAGGTTTTCCTAAAAAGTCCTTGATATTTTTTCGCGGAATTCGCTTACTTCCGCCCCTGGCCGTAATGATAGCAACAGTTTTTTGCATCGTCCTTTATTAAATAATATCCCAGCTTAATGGAGTGCCGGCGGCCACATCCCGTTGAACCTTTCTTCCAAGTATCATGTCCAGGTAACGGCTTTCGAGTCCCAGTCCTGGCCTTATGATTTTTATATTATCCATTGTAATTACATCACCACTCTTCAGGTCCTGGCTTATATAAATAGATCGTTTAAAATTCTTACTTTTTTGTTCTGCTTTCTGCACACCATATTGTATCGAACCAAGCGCCAGGAAAGCGCGTTCTGATTCTGTAACGAGGGCTTGCAACTCCTCAGGCTCCAGAGAAAAAGCGCTATCAACGCCTCCATCCGCCCTGCGTAATGTAAAATGTTTTTCTATTACCCGTGCACCGAGTGCTACCGCAGCCACCGAAGCACCAATACCCATGGTATGATCGCTTAGGCCGGTAATACAATTAAATAGCTGTTGCAAATGCGGAATAGTGGAGAGATTAGTGTTCTCAGGCGTTGCCGGGTAAGTGCTGGTACATTTTAACAGGACCAGCTCATTGCATCCACTATTGCGCAACACTCTTACTGATTCGTCGATGTCTGATAAATTGCTTACACCCGTGGACATGATGATCGGCTTGCCTGTCTTTGCAATTCTTTTTAATAGTGGCCAGTCGGTATTCTCAAACGATGCCACCTTATATAATGGAACATTCAACGTTTCCAGGAAATCCACCGCCGTTTCATCAAATGGAGAGCTGAATGCAAGAATACCTTTTTCCTTAGCTCTGTCGAATATGGGCTTATGCCACTCCCAGGGCGTATACGCTTCTTTGTACAGATCATAGAGCTCACGTCCTTTCCACAATGAACTATCATCCGTAATCTGGTAAGCTCCCTTGATCGTCATTGTATCAGCGGTATACGTTTGCAGCTTTATGGCATCTGCTCCTGCTGCTGCTGCTGCATCCACGATTGCCAGCGCCCTGTCGATCGACTGGTTGTGATTGCCCGACATTTCGGCAATGATAAACGGCTTATGCGCTGTTCCTATAGTCCTGCCTGGCAGTCTAATTTCCATCATAATGCAAATTGTATTTGTATGAAGAGTCATATTCCACAGCTTCACTCTTGTGAAACTGCATGCGCTCAAATGATTGCTGAGACGCAAAATTGGAAAATTTTACAAAGCCGGTAATATCTGTCTTCTTCCCGTATTCCTTTGTAAAAAAATCTATCCCCTTTGAAAGGATAGTTGTGCCAAAGCCTTTGCCACGGTACTCTCGTGCTACCAGGTAACTCAACACGGCTTCGCTCTCACTTACCTGGAAACGAATTTGAGCAAAGGGTTTTCCTTCCAGCTCTAGTATGTAAAAAAAACAATTGGTATCGTGCAATCTCTTGTTGAACCAATTTTCATGATCTGAAATGGTTATCTCGTTTTGATTGAATGATTGCCTGCGTACGTCAGGATCGTTTGCCCAATCGTAACAAATCATCATGTCATCCAAAATGGCCCGCCGTACGTTGATCTTTTTGGAAAGGTGCAGTTTGTCAAATATGCCTCTCAGTCGTTCACCTGCTTTTCCATCAAATATGGCTGCCTGCTTTTCAAGACTTCTAAGTTCCTCATCTGTTGTAGTTATACCTGCCTGCTCAAAAGAAAAAGCATATCCTTCCTGTATAAGGTAACCGATCATATCCTGTTGGTTGGAGGCAATCTGTTTTAAATAAACTACACCACCCAGCGTCATGTATTCATACGACACGGTGCTGGGCGAACAAACGGCGTAGGAACAGGTACTCATAATATCCGCCATTTTATCAGCACTCACCTGTTTATATATTTCGGCCTTTACGCCTGCAAATTTTATATATTCCTCCAGTTCTTTCGCATACAGGTACGCACCACCAACAACGATCTTCAT
Organism: uncultured Chitinophagaceae bacterium; assembly: GCA_965652975.1. Taxonomy (GTDB): domain Bacteria; phylum Bacteroidota; class Bacteroidia; order Chitinophagales; family Chitinophagaceae; genus CADEDV01. The sequence goes on from CBFGYO010000007.1 coordinate 29,609, forward strand.
ACTGCTGAACCGCTGGAGATTTTCGACGAATTGAACAACTGAAAGTGTATTATTCTCCGGGTCGGCACCGCCCAGGCATATAAATACGTCGTTGTTAGAGACCGTATTTCTTCTTTCTTTCGCTTTTTCAAGAAAGGGTTTACGGATGAGGGTATATTTTGGTCCCAGGAAAAACTGGGTGGCTGGCGCCGCATGATAATCCAATGCAGTAATACCGCCCGCGCTATTTATTACAATATCCGAATAAAAATATGTGTGGTGTATGTCGTCAATATTAACCAGGGATGAACCACTGCTGATTACCGCCTGTTGATAATTTGCAGTAAAATCATAACCGTCGAGTACAACTATATCCGCTAAAGCAAATTTTTCCTGCAATTGTGATGCTTCAGTTTCATATGATGTGATTGCGGGTATCATTATTACTTTGGAGAAGATCAAACGCATTTCTTCAAGAATCGATTCTATTGTACAGCGCGTAATAAGGGTACATTCCCAATCATGCCTGAGTGTATCCGCAATTGCACCCGTTCGTACAATATGTCCCAGGCCAGTTGCATTATTACCATCAGCCCGAAAAACAATTTTCCCCTTAGCTGCCATTACCTGAAAAATGATAGTACGGAATTAATAACATATTCCTGCTCATCCTCAGTTAGCGTCGGGTACATTGGCAAGCTCAAACAACCGTCATAATAGGCTTCCGCCACCGGGAACTGGCCTTTTTTAAATCCAAGCTCCTGGTAATAAGGCAGCATATGTACCGGTATATAGTGTACCTGGGAAAATATATTTCTTTCACGCAAGTGGTCATAAAGCTCCTTGCGACGGTCAGTATGAATAATATATAAATGATAAGCGTGACAGTCAGAGTCAGGTACCGGAAACGTTTTAATCGGCGTACCTGCAAATGCCCTGTCATACCTGTGAGCAATTTCAAGTCTCCTTTCCAGTCGTGGCACTGCTTTCGTTAGCTGCGAATTGCCCAATGCTGCCTGGAAATCAGTAAGCCGGTAATTATATCCTAGCTCCTGCATTTCATAAAACCACCCGCCATGGTTTTCCTTCATCAGTTGTGGGTCTTTAGTAATGCCGTGTGTTCGAAGTTTTATGAGCCGGTCGTATAATGCCCTGCTATTGGTAGTGATCATACCACCTTCGCCACTCGCGATATGTTTAACGGGATGAAATGAGAATACAGCAAGATCGGCAAACTGGCCATTGCCACATTTTTGTTGTTTGCCTTTTGAATCTGTAAAATAACCGCCTGGAGCGTGACACGCATCCTCGATGATCCAGAGCTTATATTTATTGGCTAGCGCTTTTAGTTTTTCAAGGTCAACCGCCCGCCCGGCGAAGTCAACGACTACAACACCGGAATAATACCCTTCAGGCGCCTGCTTGAGTTTTTCTTCAAGCAATTTGAGATCCATCAATTGCGTATCCGCATCTATATCCACAAAATCAACAGAACCCCCGCAATATCGGATGCAGTTGGCTGAAGCGGCAAAGGTGATTGGCGTGGTAAGCACGTGACTGTTTGCATTTACATCAAGAGCCAATGCGCATAAATGCAATGCTGCCGTACCGTTCGAAACAGCAACAGCATATTGCACCCCGATATAGGCCGCAAAATTTTCCTCGAAGATTTTAATGGCAGGTCCCTGCGTTAAAAAATCCGATTTCAGTGCTGCTATTACCGCATCAATATCTTCCTGCGTTATGTCCTGTCGCCCGTAGGGAATTGGACCCATTTTCTCAATTTGAAAATTGTTACCAACTGAAGTCTTTGTCAACATGTTGTTTAATTAAATTTCTTATTTGTGATACTTCCAGCCATTCGCTGTTGGTACCTGAATTATAATTAAATCCCTCTGTTACTTTTACTGCATTAAAATGCTTTTTGTAAGCATCCATATCCCAATTAGGAACGAGAGGCAGTATCACATAATATTTTCCAAGATCATAAGTAGTAAAGGAATCAGAGCTTGTAATCATTTCTTCGTGCACCTTTTCGCCAGGCCGTATCCCTACTACTTCCTTCTTGCAATTGGGACCGATAGCCTCGGCCACATCTGTAATCTTATACGATGGTATTTTGGGAACATACAGTTCACCACCCCACGCGGAGTCAAGTGCATGCAAAACCATATCCACTCCTTCAGACAGTGAGATATTAAATCTCGTCATGTTAGGATCGGTAATAGGCAACACTCCACCGGTCCTTTTAGAAATAAAGAAAGGAATGACGGATCCATTGGAGCCCATTACGTTGCCATAACGTACTACCGAGAACTGGATATTTTTTGAGCCCTTAATATTATTAGCGGCAATAAAAAGTTTATCCGAAGTAAGTTTTGTAGCTCCATACAGGTTGATGGGAGCACAGGCTTTATCTGTAGACAGGGCAACGACCCTTTCGATACTTGCTGTTTCAAGACAGGCGCGTATCAGGTTTTCGGCACCGCCGATATTGGTCTTGATACATTCGTCTGGATTATATTCAGCGATCGGTACATGCTTCATGGCGGCTGCGTGCACCACGTAGTCGATATCCTGGCAGGCACGCTTCAGGCGTTCGAAGTCGCGTACATCCCCTATAAAAAACCGCATCATGGGATAATCATTCGCGGGAAATTCATGCGCCATGTGAAACTGCTTCTGCTCATCCCTGGAATATATTACCAGGCGCTTGATAGCAGGCCATCTTTTCAAAACAATTCGAGTAAATTCCTTTCCGAACGACCCGGTGCCACCCGTCACTAAAATGGATTTGCCATTTAAATCTAAAGCCATAGATAAGTATTTATTTATTCATTTTGTCTATTAGTAAGAACCGGGATTGACAGTACGCGTATTACCGGTTTTGGAAACTTCTTCTCCTTTTAACTGGTATTCTTCCCCACTTTCGCTGCACACGGCTATCCCTTCTTTATTAAAAAGAAGTTTATGGCCCAATGCACTCATCCAACCTTTGTGCCTGCCGGGGTTTCCGATGATCAACGCATACGGTGCTACAGATTTGGTAACCACGGCACCTGCGCCGATAAATGCATATGATCCTATTTCTATACCACAAATTATGGTGGCATTGGCACCTATCGTCGCGCCCTTGCGAACCAGCGTAGTCTTAAACTGGTGCTTCCTGCTCACGGCACTTCTTGGGTTCAACACGTTTGTAAATACCATTGACGGGCCGAGGAACACTTCATCTTCACACACCACACCCTCATATATCGAAACATTATTCTGCACTCGCACATTCCTTCCCAGGATAACTCCGGGTGATACCACAACGTTCTGACCGATATTACATCCCTCACCAATAGTACTGCCGGTCATTATATGGCTGAAATGCCAGATTTTAGTACCGGTTCCTATGGTGCAACCATCATCGATGACTGCCGTTGGATGTGCAAACCAGTCTCCTGAGTTCATGTTTCAACTAATTAAATAATCCGCTAGCGGGCGACACGGGATCCTGTACATTTTCCTTGTGCTTTCTAGCAGCCGCATAGATCCTTTCTATTAATTCCACCGTTTTCATGCCTTCGAAATAATTCGCGACCACTTCATCTCCCTGCTGCAGTACGGCAATAATATTATTATAAACCTTATCGTGATTGCTCATGGAGCCAACATAAGTTCCATATTCGTTAGCACCATTACCCGGTTCCTGTAGTTCCAGGTGATGATCTTTGATACATTGATATTCCAAAGTGTTGAGGTATTGCCCGCCTATCTTCACCGAACCATGCTCACCAATTATGGTGAGTGATCCCTCCAAATTTTCCTTATAACTATTAATGGAAAAATTGATGGTCCCCATGATACCTGAATTAAAATACAGTATGGCCGCACCTGTGTCTTCAAACTCTATAGAATGCTGGTGTGCGAAATTGCCTGTTAATGCTGCTACCTGCTTTACATCTCCAAAAAACCAATACAACAGGTCAATAAAGTGACTGAATTGCGTAAACAGCGTGCCCCCATCCATTTCAAGTGTTCCCTTCCATGAATCCTTATAATAGTCATCATTTCTATTCCAGAAGCACGTAAGCTGGATACTATATATTTTCCCCAACCATCCTTTGTCGAGCGCTTCTTTGACGGCCGTCACCGGTGGGTTGAACCTGTTTTGCTTTACTATAAACAGGCGTTTATTCATTTGTTCAGCGACCTTTATCATTTCCGCACAATCCGTAACACGAATTGCCATCGGTTTTTCACACAGTACGTGAAAACCTGCTTTCAAAGCCGTTATTGTATGTTGCGCATGCAGGCCATTGGGTGTACATACAGATACTACATCCAGGTCCTTCTCCGCATGCATCATTTCATCAATACTTTTATACCAGCCACATCCGTACTTATTAGCTATATCCCTCGCCTTATCGGCAATTATGTCACACACCGCAACCAATTCAGCCTGCTCATGGATATGCCGGGCATGACGTTCGCCAATTTTACCACATCCTACGATTGCGAAGCGAATTTTTCTCACTGATCTTTTTTAATTAATTGCACTGAAGGTCTCACGAAGCCAAACCTTCCAGATATTTTCCGTAACCACTTTTGGTTAGCTGTTGCGCGATGTCGCGGAGCTGTTCGCGGCTTATAAAATTATTTCTAAAAGCCACTTCTTCGATACAGCCGATCTTAGTGCCCTGTCTTTTTTCAATAACACGTACAAATTCCGACGCATCGCTCAAAGAATCGAACGTACCTGTATCCAGCCAGGCTGTACCACGATCAAGCAAAATCACGTTAAGTTTCTTACGCTGCAGGTATTCTTTGTTCACATCAGTAATTTCATACTCACCTCTCGCTGATGGCTTGAGGTTTTTAGCAATTTCAACCACATCATTATCGTAAAAATAAAGGCCCGGTACCACAAAGTTTGACTTTGGCTTTTTAGGTTTCTCTTCGATGGACACAGCTTTCATGTTGCTATCAAACTCAACCACACCATATCTTTCCGGATCAGATACCTCGTAGGCAAAAACATATCCTCCCTCTACATCGCTCAGTTTTTTTAATTGGCTGCCAAGTCCGCTTCCGTAAAAAATATTGTCCCCGAGTATCAACGCTACTTTATCGTTACCAATAAACTCCGCGCCGATTACAAAAGCCTGCGCCAGTCCATTAGGTGTGTCCTGCACTGCATAGTGGAATGAGCAGCCTACCTGTTGTCCATCTCCAAGCAATCGCTTGAACTGTGCACTATCCTCAGGTGTGGTAATGATCAGGATATCTTTAATACCGGCCATCATTAATGTAGACAGCGGATAGTAAATCATTGGCTTATCGTATACGGGCATCAGTTGTTTCGAAATTGCTTTCGTAATGGGATATAATCTTGTGCCCGATCCGCCAGCGAGAATGATTCCTTTCATTAATTGCCAGTTTAGATTCGTTCTATTTTACGGAAATGATCTGCATTAAAGTTTCCAAGGTCTTCATTGACTATCTTTTCCTTTGTAAACATATCATACACGTTCCGCAAAAATATTTTGATGGGCCGGGGAGTGAATTTACGGTACATGAATTTCAAAGTGCCTTCGTTGGCCGGCTTTACATTGGTGCGTAGTGCTTCACGAATTGCCCACAATGCCTGGTAGTCACTTTGCTGCGGTGTTTTGGCAAATATTGGTTGTTCGCTGACTTTCTCTGCCAACACCATCAGGTAGGTGACTTTGGAATTTACAAGTACAACTCTTGTTTTGACAGAAGCGGGATTCATTACTTCGTACCAATCAGAGAATTCACCATCGGGACCCTGTGTGTAAATTATGGCCTTTTTGACCCTGAACCCATTATCGTTATTAAATACATTGAAAAAAAGTTCAGGGCTAAACTGGTAAAATCCATGCCCCATCATATTATTCACTGGCGTGATCCCGATATAATGACCGCCTGTTTTTAGCATCTCCATGCAGTTTTTGATGGCAACAGGGAAATTAAAAATATGTTCGATGGTACCACTGTCAACCACAGCGGTATACTTCCGCTTCATAGCTTCGGGGATAGGAGTATTGAAATCATGAATAAAGGTCGCGTTTTCATAATTTGAATAGTCAACACTATCTGTAACAGTAGCTCCTAATAATTTAAATACCGGTTCGCTGTAATCGTCCGGAAATGCTACATCCGTAATCTTCTTATCACTTTGAAAATAGGTGAGCGTATCCTGGATATCTTCCTTCGTTGCATACAAAGACATCCGACCTAATGTAATGGTCTCATTAAAATCAACTCCAAGCTTTTTCGCGTAAAAAAGAAATTTGCAACAGTTTTTCGTAATCGCCATAAAATCTTATTGTGTTGAGCTACCCTGGTACTGCTTTTCGTAATACTTTGTATAATCTCCCGAGGTTACATGCTTTAGCCATTCCGTATTTGCCAGGTACCAGTCGATCGTTTGATTTAATCCTTCTTCGAAAGTTACGCTCGGCTTCCATCCAAGTTCACTATTGATCTTTGATGCGTCGATAGCATAGCGGCGGTCATGCCCGGGACGGTCTTTAATGAAAGTGATTAATTGTTCACTGCTACCCTGCGGCCTGCCTAATTTATCGTCGAGCATGCGGCATAAAAGCTTTACCAGGTCTATATTTTTCCATTCGTTGAATCCACCCACAGCATAACTTTCCCCGGTTTTTCCTTTATGAAATACAAGATCGATTGCAATAGCGTGATCTTTTACAAAAAGCCAGTCCCTCGTATACAACCCATCGCCGTAAACAGGTAGTGGTTTGTTGTTGATGATATTATTTATAAATAATGGAATCAATTTTTCGGGAAAATGGTTGGGTCCATAATTATTCGAGCAGTTGGTGATCACCACGGGTAGTCCATAGGTCTCGAAATAGGCGCGAACAAAATGATCGCTCGATGCTTTGGAAGCACTGTATGGAGAGCGTGGGTCGTAAGGCGTGGTTTCCGTAAAATATCCTTTATCGCCCAATGCGCCGAATACTTCATCGGTGGAGATATGATGAAAACGTTTTTCGCTATAATCGTTTTTCCATAGATCTTTCGCAGCGTTCAAAAGGTTTACCGTACCTATTACGTTTGTAAAAACAAAATCCAGCGGTGAAAAAATCGAGCGGTCCACATGACTTTCTGCTGCAAGGTGAATGATTCCGTGTGGCTGGTATTTCTGAAAAACAGTTTTAAGCCCGTCGGTATCCAGGATATTGAGCTTCTCAAAAAAGTAATTCGGCTTGTGCTCTATATCATGCAGGTTTTCCAGGTTTCCCGCATAGGTCAGGGCATCGAGGTTTATTATTTTATAATCGGGGTATTTATTTACAAACAACCTGACTACATGCGATCCAATAAAACCTGCACCACCTGTAATTATAATACTTTGACCCATTAAGAAATTGCCCTGGTATTTATGATGAATAAAAGAAAAACAATTTCAATACAGCCCATCCGTTATACTTGCTGCGCTTTATACCATCTAAATGTCTGGCTCAGGCCTTCTGCCACACTTACACCGGGATGGTAGTTGAGCATATCTTTCGCTTTGGAGATATCGGCAAGACTGTGCTTTACATCACCATTTCGTTCAGGACCATGAATGGGTTGCAAGTCACTGCCTGCTTCCTTCTTCAGATAGTTCAATAATTCAAGCAATGAAGTCTGATGTCCGCAGGCAATATTGTATACCTGGTTGACTGCTTCCTTATTACTTGTAAAGAGTGCCAGTATATTAGCCTGCACCGCATTATCTACAAAAGTAAAGTCGCGGCTATGCTTTCCATCACCGTTGATGACCACTGGTTGATTTTTGATAATCGACTCTGCAAATAAGGGAATAACCGCTGCGTAGGGACCTTTAGGATTTTGTTTTGGTCCAAATATGTTGAAGTAACGCAGCCCAATCAGTTCCATTCCATATAAATTGGCGTATACCTGCGCATACAGTTCGTTAACATATTTGGTAACGGCGTACGGCGATAATGGCTTGCCTATCCGGTCTTCAATTTTAGGAAGCCCGGGATGATCGCCATAAGTAGATGAGCTTGCCGCATACACAATGCGCGAGACTTTTTTTTCTTTTGCTGCTGTAAATATGTTGAGGGTACCGGTGATATTTACCTCATTGGAAGTGAGGGGATCATTGATGGATCTTGGTACCGACCCCAGGGCAGCCTGGTGAGAAATACGATCAATACCTTCACAAGCCTGCAGGCACGTTTCATAACTACGGATATCGCCTTCCATGAATTCAAAACGCCGGTCCGACATGAAGGCTTTGATATTATTGATTGAACCCGTAGCCAGGTTGTCTAATACGCGTACGTATGAAACCCGTTCGTCTTTCAACAGGGCCTCAACAAGGTTGGACCCGATAAATCCGGCTCCACCAGTAACTAAGATTTTCATTGTTTATCACTTCTTTTAAACCAGCGGCGAAGGTCGCATGCATGCACAAATTTCTCCAGCATCGTTTTAGGTGGATGCTCTTCCTCGTAATAAGTTCCGGTATTATAACCATATCCATAGCCATACCTGCCGTAGCCGTAGTAGCCATATCCTGGTTTCATCTTCACATCATTGATAATGATGGATACTTTAGGTAATTTATTTTCCTGGTAGTGATCATCGATGAGCACTATCTGTTTTTTAAATGTACGTCCCTGCCGCACGAGGTAAAGGGTACAGTCTGCAAATTTGCCCAGCGTCATCGCATCGCTCACCATACCTACTGGCGCAGTATCTACAATGATCACATCGTAGTTGGCGCGCAGCCAGGTAAACATATCTTCCACACGTTGATCAAGCAATAATTCAGCAGGGTTGGGTGGTATGGGTCCGCATGAAAGCACAAAAAGGTTTTCATGACCAGGTACAGGGTGTATTAATTCGGGAAGCGTTGCTTTACCCACTATATAATTGGTAATACCGGGTCCTTTGGGCAACCTTAAGCCTGATAAAACTTTTGGTTTCCTAATATCGAATTCAAGGATTATGGTTTTTTTACCGGCAAGAGCCAACACCGCGCCCATGTTGATACTGACAAATGATTTCCCCTCTCCACTAAACGAAGAGGTAACCATTATGACGGCCTTATCTAGTTTGTTGAGTACATACTGCAAATTGGAGCGGATGATCCGGAACTGTTCCGCCACCATGCTTCGCGTGGTTTTATTAACGATTAATGCCTTTTCAGCATAAGAGTGTCCTACTTCACCAAGAATAGGTGCGCGGGTAATTTTCTCAATATCAAAACGTGTAGATACTTTATCGTTCAATACCTCACCAACGAAAATGATCATTGCCGGCAATGCAAGTCCAAGCAAAATTGCCATGATCTGGATAGTCTTCCGATTGGGTTTAACTGGCGTACTTGATGGATAAGCTTTGTCAATGATTTTGGAATTTGGCGTATTTGCCGCTTTGGATATGGCAGTTTCCTCTCTTTTTTCCTGCAACAGTTTATATAAAGCCTGTTTGCTTTCTACCAGTCTTTTTATTTCGTAGTATTCTTTGGCTTTGAATGGAAGAGCCTGCAACTGCGCCTGGCTAAGACCACTTTGCTTTTTTAATTGGTAAATATCCGCACCATAAGACTGGCGGATATTCTTCAGGTTTTCCATCAATCGCGAACGAAGTTCTTCAATCTCTGTTTCTTTCTCTGTTATCAATGGGTTGCCGATCGGGGTATTACTTTCTAGAAGTTTGGTTCTTTCAATTTGCGCCATGTTATAGCCTGTAACAAGGGTAGCAAGCGTTGGGTCTTTAAGCGTAAAAGGCGAGGGAACCACCACACTGCTGAACTGATTTTTTTTATCAGCGAGGTATACATTGATGCGTTCTGCCAGGTCAAGTTGCAGTTGCTGCTCACTTATAACTTTGTCTATTTCTTTAATACTTTCAAAATAACTGGTCAACTGGGCGTCGATGTTGATTATATTATTTCTTTGCGAATAGTCGAGAAGTACTTTTTGAATGCTGTCAAGCTCACGGCCCAGATGAAAGGAGCGATCATCAATAAAACTAATGATCTGATCAGACGCTTTATTTTTCTCTTCAACGGAATAGTAACCGTATTCATTCATAAGTTCGTTTACCACTTCGGCGCCCATCACGGGATTGGGAGTTAGCATGCTAATCGTTAGTATACCTGTTCCGATAGATTTTGGAGTTACTGCCAGCACACTAACCAACCTTCCTGCCGCAACCGATGTAGGTTCCCACGAAACGGTATATTGGCCACTCGCTACACCATTGTTTTTTACCAGGCGAAACATCCCTTTATTGTTCCTAAACACCTGGCCAAATGTAAAAGTGGTAGGGTCGTCGTTAATAGTAAACCGATTGGCATCTATGAAATTCACCTCAAGAACAAATGAGCGCGAAGAGTCGGAAAGCTGTACGGGTTCTACCAGGAATGGTCCCTGTTTGTAAATATTCGATGTCTTGATGTTGCCAACGGCAAAATAATTCAACTGCAGGTTTAGATTTCGAACTACCCGCTGCATCAGGGGCTTCGACTTGAGTACTTCAATCTCGCTTTGTAGGTTGGCGGCCTTATCGTTCACAAACATGTCTTCAAACCTGTCTGATCTTGCATTTTTAGTATCGCTCTTGATGGTCATGCTGCCGGCAACACTAAATATGGGTGTGGCATAACGCAGATAGGCATAGGCGGCAAAAAGTGCCAACGCTACAGAAAGTATGACTATCGGTAGGAAACGAACGTATTTATAAAAAAGATCCCGCAGACTCAAACTGAAAAGTTCGCTTCTATGGTTATGATTCGGTTCTTCCATCAGGATGGTTTCTTTAATTATTGTCGAATATATTATATAACGTGGCGGCGACAGTAACTAGTGTGAGCGCGAAAGATATGCGCTGGGCTACTACTGCCTGCTCTGCATCTCTTGCCCGTTTCTTGGTGGGCTCAATGATCAACACATCATTTTGCACCAGGTTATAGTAAGGAGAGTAAAAAAGACTGTCTGAGGTAAGGTCGATAAATCCCACCTGCCTAACCCCATCCGTTTCGCGGATAACCTTGATATTATCTTTTTTTCCATAGTCTGTAACACCACCCGCGAGTCCTACTGCTTCGAGTATCGTTACTTTTTCGCCAGGAATATTAAGTACACCTTCCTTGCCCACAAAGCCAAGGACTGTAATTTTTATATTTACAAACCGCACCAGCACGGTCGGATTGGTGAGGAGTTCTACCGGTTTAGTGAGTCTTTCTTTAATGGTATCTGCCAGTTGTTGTCTTGTGAGGCCCTCTGCATGTATGGTTCCAAGTCGGGGATATTCGATATTGCCTCGGGCGTCCACGAGAAATCCGCCAGTAGTTTGCCCTTCCGTAACGGGAAGATTATACAATTGATCTACTTCGGGTCGGGTACTGGCACTATAGACATTGATCGATAACTGGTCGTTTTTTTGAATTTTCAGCTCAATGTATTTAACCTGGTTGTCTGGAATTGTATCGGTTTTTCTTTCCAGGTAGTAAGGGGGCTGTGCTTTTCGGGAGGCACCACAGGAAATTAAATAAAGGGGAAGGGCCAACAGGAAAACGGTTCGAAGGATTCTCATTAAGGCTTTTAATTTATGGGCTTTATAATAGTTTAGGATTTTAAGGCCGCGCCGAAGTTAGTTTACTTCTGTCAATATACGCAATGAGGAGGTAGCCAAGGCTGTCGATGGCAACCTTCACGGTTTTATGGCGAACGGCCACCACTTTGCCTTCCTGGTCCATCAGCGGACCGGTGGTTATCTTCACGCGTTGATCCACTTCGAGATTCATGGGTCGGACTTCAACATTTTCATACTCGCCAAGGAATTTGCGGATAACGGCTATTTCCTTTTCCTTAATCACTGCGGGTTTACCCTCCCAATATACAAAATTGATAACCCCCGGGGTCATCCGTACCTGCGTGCGTTCCAGGTCATCAATTTTTACAAAGACGTAAGATTTAAATAGCGGTTCTTCAATCAGCTTTACCCGGTCGCTCCATTTTCGACGCACCTTATTCAGTGGGCAATAGCTCTCGGTACCTTTTTCTCTCAAAAGCTGATCAACCTTTTTTTCCCACCTGGGCCGGGTATACACGGCGAGCCATTTTTTTGTCAAAACGTAACTTTTATAGACGGCTTCGCCATGCCAGTCACATATTTTTAATGTATGTGACTGTATATCAGCGAATAACCTAAAATCTCCCCTTTTACTTCAATTCTTCTTACCGGGTGCAAATATAGGGGGAAGCTTGGGACTGACAAGAATATAAAAGGTGCAGATTTTGAGGCATTTATTCCCCAGATGTGCATAAATGTTCTACATACAGCTTCGAGCTACTAGCTTCGAGCCTCGAGCTGAAAGCCTTCCAGTTCTAGCTCGCAGCTCGGGGCTCGAAGCTCGCGGCCAAGATTTAAGTCATTTACTTCGTTTGCGGCCTTTAGCGGGAAGAGTTTCCAGTACTTTCAATTGCTCCTTCAATACCCGTATCAGTTTATCCTTAATATGGTATACCGCTGCTTTTTCATTTACCACGCTTTCGTTGCTATCGGTGTTGTCGGGCAGTGGCTTCTGCAACATTTTTCCTTTACCCGTGATCAGCCAGTCGAGATGGAGATCCGGATAATGCTCCGCGATACGTTCCAATATGTCGGAATTAATAGCCCCTTTGCTTCGCGCCTGCTTGCCAAAGTAACCATTTCCCAGGCCGCATTTTTTTTCAAAAGAGTAAACACTTACCTCTTTAAACTCGAGGTATTGCAGTAAACGATCAGTTAAGCGCATGTGGATAAAAAAAGGTATTAGAAGATCTTCTAAGTTTGATCGAATCGCATAGAAGTATGCTTATCATTGTATCGAAAAGCTTTACAAAATAAATAATAATAAACGAAAGTTCATTCTTTCATTTCAACCCGTCTGAAAGCAAATTGGGAGCCACATATTTTATTGGGCAGGTTGCATGCTATAATAAGGTTGTAAAGCTTCTCCCATTACCTCAACTACCAGATTATGTCGCTGCAAGATTATGCTTCGCACGAGCTGATGCCGCGCAAGCTTACCGAGGAGGAAAACAAAAATCCGTTGTTAGTAATCGAAAATTTTTTCGATTATTCTCATCTGCCGCAAGCAAGAGACATGCTATGGGAGCTTTTAAAAACGCTCGTTACCGGAAATTATTCCGCCCTGTCGCAAAATGACCAGTTAAACCTGTTTTATTTCCTGGAACAAATTGAGAAATTGATCGAAGGGAGTCATTTAATGTTGCGGAAAAAAGAAGGATGAAAGTGTGGAAATGTGAAAATGTGGAAATGTGGAAATGTGGTAATGAAAATTCGCAAATTTATATAGTATACAGATAGGTTGCGAATTCAAAACAATCCTATCTATTCACACTTTAATCCATTTGCACATTTCCACATTTTCACATTTTCACATTTTCTTATTATTATCTTCATCTTTTAAAATGAAGTTTTGAACCAACGCTACTATTCGCTCGATGTATTCAGGGGAGCAACGGTATGTCTGATGATACTGGTAAATAATCCCGGAAGCTGGGGACATATTTTTGATCCGCTCGAACATGCTCCCTGGCATGGGTTAACACCTACCGACCTGGTATTCCCGTTTTTTCTTTTTGCAGTCGGCAACGCAATGGCCTTTGTAATGCCCCGCCTCGAGGCTGCAGGTGACGCAGTGTTTTGGAAAAAAGTTATTACCCGCTCACTGCTGATATTCTTAATTGGTCTTTTCCTCAACTGGTGGCCTTTTGTAACTGAAGTCAACAGGTGGGTGGAAGGTTCTACTACCTTAGAAAAAGTGACCATCTTCAAAGGGTTTACCTGGACAGACCTGGTAAAAGATGCTGCCGGCAATGTGATAGAGACTGTAAAGGGCGTTCGCATCATGGGGGTATTGCAACGGATCGCCATTTGCTATTTTTTCGCGTCTATCATCATTTATTATTTCAAACTAAGAGGCGCATTCTATACGGGGCTTGTGCTTCTTCTCCTCTATTGGGCCATGTGCCTGCTTGGAAATCCGCATGACCCGTATAGCCTGGGCGGCTGGTTTGGGACAGATATCGATAAACAGTTGTTGGGATTACCACATATTTACCAGTTGGAGAAACTGAATGGCAAAAATTTTCCTTTCGATCCCGAAGGTCTGATGAGCACTATACCGGCGATTGTGCAGGTTATTTTTGGTTATATAGTGGGGAATTATATCCGTACCAAGGGCAAAAACCACGAGATGCTCTCAGGACTTTTCGTGGCCGGTGTGGCCATGTTAGTTACCGGTTATTGCTGGGATACCGTGTTTCCGATGAATAAAAAGATCTGGACGAGCTCGTATACCGTTTATACCACGGGCCTTGCCATATTAGCGCTCGGCACCATGATCTACGCCATCGAGTTTAAGAATGCTAAAGGCGCATGGAGCCGGTTTTTTGATGTGTTTGGGAAAAACGCGCTGTTTGTTTTTGCGTTAAGTGCTTTTCTACCCAAAGGCTTGAGTCTTATAAAACTGGGTAATGGTGTGAATCCCTGGAACTGGTTGTATAAAAAGCTCTTTATTAAAATGCCCGGCCCTCCGGAACTGGGTTCCTTACTATATGCTTTAACGGTAATTCTATTTATGTGGGCTATTTGCTACTGGATGGATAAAAAAAGGATTTATGTAAAAGTGTAGAACCACAACCACTCATTAGTGTATGTTTTTAATTTATGAATGATCGTTCATATTTAACTCAACCCTTTTTTATTAACCATTTATTGCCTCAGTTTTAAGATCCGCTTACAAAAAATTTAAGAAGCAAGCAGGCTGAGAAGCGCAGCGGGCACAATACTTTGCCTCCTTTTCGTTCATATTGGATATTGGTTTAACAATTTCCATTACGTTCAACACATTCCTGTTCTTTAGCTTATCATACCATTTCCTGCTCTGGCATGGTAATTGACTTTTCCCATGAGTCGATTCAATGATTACATTTAAAACTGGATGACATGAAAAAGACTATAAAGAAAATTATCAATAATTCGCTCGATAAATTAAAGGAACACAAAAGGCGAATTTCCACCTATAAGTTTTCCAAACACAAGGAAGATTTTGTGCTTACTGAACAGGAAGAAAGAGAAGGTGGATTTTTTGGAACTATAGATCATGCATTCACATTGCGCCTTGCAAAGCTTGGTTAATTATTTCTTTCTCATAACAGTTAGTTTTGGTTGCGACCTCTGTTTTTACGGGGGTCTTTTTTTGAGATAAAAGTTAAAAGATAAAAGATAAAAGTTGCTAAATACCTGGAATTACTCGAGCGTTTAATAGTTTAAAAAAAGTACTACCTGCACAGCCTTAAATAACTTTTATCTTTTAGTTTTTATCTTTTATCTTCTCTTACTGCCTCCATCCATTTTAACAATCTTAGGCACAAACTTTCCCACCACCTCCACCAGCGCCTGCTGCGATTCCATCACCACTTCGATATTTTTGTAAGCGAACGGTGCTTCATCAAGTCCACCACCCAAAAGTTTTACACCATGCCTGTTGAGCTCTTCGGTTAATGCTTCGTGTGAAATATTCTTCATTGCGGCGGACCTGCTCATTTTTCTTCCAGCGCCGTGTGATGCAGAATATATTGCATCTGCATTTCCTTTCCCCTTAACGATAAATCCTGGGGCCGTCATGGATCCGGGAATAATACCGAGAACATCCTTACCGGCAGGTGTGGCTCCCTTACGATGCACCAGCACATCTCTTCCTTCCCAATTTTCCTTCCACGCGAAGTTGTGATGGTTTTCAACCATCTTTATTGGCTTTCGTCCCAGTTGCTTCGCAATCTTTTGATGAATAAGATGATGACATGCCGAAGCATAATCACCCGCCAGGTTCATGGCAATCCAATATTCCATTCCTTCTTCTTCGTCAAGGCTCAGCCAGGCTAGATTACTGGCCTCACCAGGCAAACGTCTCCTGGCTTTTGCCACACTTGTATAGTGTCCGGCAATGCTCGCACCGAGTCCCCTGGAACCCGAATGTGACAATAGTCCGAGGTATGAACCTGCTTCTACATTAAGCACTTCATCTTTTACAGGTATGTCCACGATTCCAAATTCAACGAAATGGTTTCCCGATCCCGAACTTCCAAGTTGTTTCCAGGCTCTTCCCTGTAGTCCTTTCAAGAGTGGGATTTGATCAAACGCTTCGTGCTCCATCACTTCATGATCGGCCGCTTGCTGAAACTGTGCTCCGCTACCAAATAATGTCGCTTCATTCAACTCCCTTGTAAAGTACTGTTGCTTTTGCAGCAATTCGGCCGGTGCGATATCAAATATGCTAAGACACATTCTACACCCTATATCTACTCCCACACCATATGGAATAACAGCATTCTCGGTTGCGAGCACGCCACCGATAGGCAAACCATAGCCATGATGCGCATCCGGCATAAGTGCGCCGGCAACTGCTATCGGCAACTTAGCAGCAGTGTACATCTGGTGAAGTGCCCCCTGCTCGATATGTTCCTGGCCGAAAATGCTGAACGTGATTCCCTGGTTATTAAGCGACACTTCTGACCCATCCATACCTGGCGATTTTTCGGCCGGTAGAAGGCTTTTGGCTATTAGTCCAACCACTTCATCATCTACATAGGATTTCGGATCGTCCAGAATTTTCTTCAACATGTCTTTCGCTTCATTTGATGAACTATGCTTGTAATGTTTTTGCATCACATTTATTGCCACGCTGATCACTGGCCCTTCCGGGTATCCCAGCGCTCTAAGCTCCTTCCCGGTTATTTTTAATTTGCTCATAAATTTTGTTTTACACAAGGCACTTTTGAAAGCCTGTTTGTTTACATTCCTTTTTCATGATAAAACTGCTCCCTCATCTCCACTAATAGCGTATTGATCGCATTTAGGTCAGGTGCATCAGGTAGATTCGATCTATCATAAAGACCTGGTAGCTCGTTTTTTAATACTTCTGCTTTTGTTACCAGTTCTTCATATTCATACTCCCCTTTTTTTATCGATAGGAGAAAATCCCGATCCGTACGATACACAACAGGCTTTTACGTAAGTCCCACCCTGTAACGTCCCAGTCGTCTTTTACAAACTCGATAGTATCTTTTTTTTGACCGAGTGACAGGTACCAGTTGGTGTCATGCACATAGATAAACCGCACGTCAAAATCACTATCTGGCGAGGGAAATCCCCATGCTCTGCTTCCCGTCTCACACGCGAAGAGTATTCGCACCTGGTGTTCTTCTGCAACATTTTTTAATATTTGGTCTATTTTCTCCATTATGTTTAATTAAAGTAGTCAACTCTTTATCACGCCGTTTTTGGCGCAACAATAAATATCTGCTTCAACTGATCAAGCAATTGCCCGTTGCCACTCACGCTAATATTCGTAATCTTTTCGGCGATCTTTTCCACGTATTCCATTTCTTTCAACTTCCACAACATGGCATTTTCTTCCATAAGCTTAGCTGTGTTGAGCAGGCTTCGCGTGCTGGCGGTTTCTTCCCTGCGCATAATGCTATTGGCCTGCGCCTTCTTCTCCGCAACCAATACCTGGTTCATAATATCCCGGATGTCGCCTGGCAAGATGATATCGCGAATTCCAAAACCGCTCACAATCACACCCAATGCCGAAGCCTTTTCATTCACCTGCTCCTGTACATAAGGCCAAATATCTTCTTTCTTCTCCAGCAATTCATCGAAAGCCATGCGGCCAATATAGTTTCGCAGGCAAAGTTGCAATGCAACGTACAATTGCTTGTCGTACTCCTTATTTTGTCGCATCGCTTTATCAACATCTGTAATCGAATATTGTGCCCATGCATTTACACGCAATGCAGCTTTATCACGTGTAAGCATTTCCTGGCCATTCAATTCAATTTGTTGCTGACGCATATCCGCCCTGGTCACTTGTATAGCTATACTATTCTTCCACCAGATATAGACGCCCGGCTCCAACTGCTTTTCGAATACCGCATCCACAAACAGCAGCCCCTTTTCGTAATTTTCAATCTGCGCAGTCCGAATAAACGGTTCCATGAGCTTGCTCTGCAATACCGCTCGATCAATATTTTCGGTTATGTCGATCTTACCAGTGTCAGCTTTTACGAATTCGTACTTCACCAGGCTTTTCCAAAAAGTATACCTGCCGGCAGTCAATACCTGCTTTAGCACACCATTCTCAAACTGCAATACTATCTCGTTGTCTTTTACCTCGATCACGTATAGCAAAGACGCAAGCTCTTCATCCTGCAACAGCAGATTCAATTCCACCGGCGGATAGAAAGGAGCGGTAATGTCATATTTATACACTGTTTCTCCATGCCAAAACCAATAGGTACCGGTTGTAAGCATGCGGCTGTATCCACCATCTTTAAATACCAGTCCCACCTGGTATGGATTTACTTTTACTTTTTTCATCGCTTCATTTTTATTCCAATATTCTCCATTAAAAAATATCGGTATTTACAATCTGTTTTAAATAAAACCGACACTAATGCCATCATCCTGTTGCGGAAGCCGGTTCACTCCAACCATTGTTTCCATCACTGCTCATATAAAAGACTTGCGTCTTTTTAAAGTAGTATTGAAGCGCAGCCAGGTTTTAACCAGCTTGCAGGCATCAGTACGATTGACGAATACACTTGACTTATCAACCCCTTGTACTCATCAGGCAGTTAATGCCGGTTTCATACTTCTTTCCTCTACCGTTAAGGGTAGTGTTCTTCCACTGAACTATCCCAATAAGGGAACAGGATTCGAACCTGCGACGTTGCGTTTACCAGTTTCGCCATCCCAACATATCCTTGGGAGTGGGACTCGAACCCACAAGGCTGTTGCCAGCCAGACTTATGAATACAACGGTTGCCGGGAAAGCATACAGCCAGTTAGTACTACTGCACTGGAGTGCTTCATTGAAACACCGCCCTGGTTCCCATGGCCATTATATTCATCCTGCAATCATGCAAGTATTTCCTGTTGATCATTTCATCAACAAATATTTTTTCAATTCATCATAGTTTCCCCGATCCTGAATCCTATCACTTCAGTCTTTTCATCGCTACCATCCTGCTCATGCTGGTTAGCGAGTTCGGCAATCGTCATCGGTGTCGTGATCTCCGTATCAAACCCGAAATGGTTGCTCAATTGCTGTGATTTTGCCACACCGAGTTTACCAAATTCATAGCGTGCAATAAGTCTTCCCTTACGCATCAGCGCGCTGTCGACGACTGTTAGCGGGCTGTTGAATGTACAGATGAGCTGTATATTCAGGCAGTCAGCCAGCAATCCATCTGATAAGTTCAGAAGGTTTGACACCGCAGAGCTGCTTCCCAGTTTTCTATCCATAATGATATTCTCGGCATCTTCAATTATCATGACTGTTTCAGGGTTGTCGATCAACAACTGGATAAACTCAGGACTTACCAGGTGGCCGGCAGCGGATGGCGACAGAAACAGGATCCGCTTTTTTATGCTGCTCACCAGATGACGCAGGTAAGTTGTTTTACCTGTACCAGGTAGTCCATGGAGTAATACGATACCCCTGTCATGCTTTTTGCGAAGCCGCTTTCGAATTATTTCATCCACTTCGATAAAGTCATCTTCATAGTAGAGACCCAGGTTTAACCGTGTTCTTTTTATTTCCATCGATCTTAATTCCAGCGAGCGCCCGTTTTGCACTACAAGATTGATCTCCTGCGGTTCACGCTTCTTTTTCTCCCTGAATTGTTTCAGCAGGATCATCATCTCATTTAAAAAACCTTCGTTGTTACCATCGTGCAGTATTTCGCAATAGCAATCATCAAACTCCACGATACAGTTGTTCGTAAGAATCACAACTGTACAGCCAAACTGAAACTTTTTTGACTTTTGCCTGAACCATTTATACTGGTGAATGTGAAGGACCAGGTCTGAAAATTTTTCCCTGAATACATTGTATGCCCGCTCTCCATCAAGCTGGCTCATATAATTTACACTTGGCAACTTATGAAAATGGTCCAGGTACACAATTCTTGTATCCAGGAAATGGTCGTCAAACAAATCATTTGTATTGATGGTCCTCTGTGTATGCAACGTTTCCATTTCGTTACTTT
>CBFGYO010000008.1:0-49118 GCA_965652975.1 uncultured Chitinophagaceae bacterium
TTATGAACAGGTGTTCGTCACCCATTCGTGAAATTTTATAAACAAAGCAGCGTTACGAAAAGCTGTACTCTCTAAATGTTAATTAAGAACGCTGCTTATCCCGCTCTGTCAGTTAATTACATTTCCAGGAGAGTTATTTACCATTCGTAAGTGATTTTTTCCGTGAGAAAAATATTTGCTATTGCTTAACACGTGATACAGATAGATTTAGGTCCGATTACTCGTTATACGCATGCACATGAGACTATTCGGATCAAAAACCGGCTTATATAACCCTAACCGCTGCTGCTATGATCAAGGATGCTCATTTGCGTATTATTTTTATCCCTTTGCTGGGTATAGGTTTGCCGCTTATATCAGGAATTATCACTTATAATAAGTATACATTTCCCGAACTACTGGTGGCAAACCTGTTATTTATTACCAGCGCCCTCGCCATCTGGGTCGGCTGCAATTGGATACACAGCAAAATCCGCATCCTCTACGCACCACTCTCCAATCCATTTTCCAAATTGGCCATGGTGAGTTTCGTTTCTGCAATCTATGGGGCATGTGTGGGCTGCCTGGCTACGTTGACGTGGATGCAGTTTTCCAAAGACGGTTTTAACTGGGAAGGAATGTGGAAATTCACTATCCTTTGCGTGCTTGCCGTCCTGGTCTTTACATTGCTATATGAAATCCTGTACCTCACAAGGGAAAGGGTGCTGGATTCACAAATGGTACGGCAGTTGGATCATGAACGATCGAAAGCAAAGCTGCAGGCACTAACAACAGAACTCGATCCGCACTTTATATTCAATTCGCTGAACGCGATGAACCACTTGATCCTGAACAATCCTATCCAGGCTCACCAGTTTAATAATAAACTGGCCCAGGTTTATAAATACATACTTATTAACCGCAACCGCGAGCTGATAGCACTGGAAGATGAACTGGAGTTCATCGAGAGCTATTTTTTCCTTTTACAAATACGTCATGACGACAAATTGCAGATGCGGTCCGACCTGGGAGAGAATTACAGGCAGATTAAGATCCCACCCTGTGCGCTACAGATATTAATGGAAAACGCCATTAAACATAATGAGTTTACGGATGCACAACCATTACAAATCAGGATCGCGATGAACGGGCAATATCTTAAAGTAAGTAATAATGTGAAGCCGAAACCTTATTCGGTAAACTCAACGGGAATTGGGTTGAAAAACCTTAGCTCACGTTATAAAATTATTTGCCAGAAAGATATTGTAATAGAAAATAACCGCGATGACTTTACAGTTAAATTACCATTGATCAAATAACAACCTAAAACCCTTTTGCCATGTTAAACGCCATTATCATTGAAGACGAAAGACCAGCACTCGAAAACCTACGGCATACTATTGCAGATGTAGCAGATGATGTGCAGGTGATCGCAACGCTCAACAGCGTAAAAGAAAGCATTGACTATCTCGCAACCAATCCGCCTGCCGACCTCATTTTTAGTGATGTACAACTGGGCGATGGATTGTCGTTCGAGATTTTCGAACAATCCGGCAACCGTACACCTGTAATTTTTATTACAGGCTATGACGAGTTTATGCTAAATGCCTTTGAATACAACGGTATCGACTATTTATTGAAGCCGGTTGATAAAGAAGGTCTGCGCAAAGCGCTTGTAAAATACCGGATGCTGGAAAAACATTTTGCAAGCCATCATTCGATGAACAACCTGCTCCAGTATATCGGCAACCATAAAAAGAAAAGGCTTATGGTGAAGAAAGGCATGGAAAATATTTCATTGCGCATGGAGGACATAGTGATCTTTTACACCGAAAACAAAATTGTATATGTAATCGATCGTGGCGGCAAGAAATATCTCTGCGATAAAAATCTTGCCGAACTTGAACAATCACTCGATGAAAATATTTTTTTCCGGGCCAACCGGCAGTATATTATCAATATCAACTTTATCAAAGGATTTAAATCTTATGAAAAAGTAAAACTGCAGGTAGATCTTACTTTGCCCGAATTAAATCATTGCATCATTGTGAGCCAGGAAACGGCGCCTTTGTTTAGAGAGTGGATGTATAATGCTTAGAGATAGATAAATGTTAAAAGATAAAAGATAAAAGTTTTTCTATTCGAGATATTCAGTGATAATCGACCTAAACTAACTTTTATCTTTTATCTTTTAACTTTTATCTCAAACAGCCATCAGGCTGCACCCCCTAAGATCACTATTATCCATCCGTCCCAATACTTCGAAGCTACCATCGGTGTGCAGTCGGCCCGCATCATCGGTCGCAATAAAACAACAACTGTTGATATTGGCAAGGTCGATCACATTGATAACGCCTGATGATGTGCTTCCCTTTTTGATTGTTAGTGGATCCTCTTCATCACGTAGAAGTATCTTCATCCAGGGTGGGCATTTGAAAAAGCCATGTCCCGATGAATAGGCTTGCGACAGCAGTTCCGTCATTCCATACTCCGAGTGAACAGACCTTATGGAAAAGGCTTCGCACAACCTGTCGTGCACTTCTGCCCGTATCAATTCCCGCCGACGTCCTTTCATACCCCCTGTTTCCATTACAAGCGTATGTTGAAGAGGTAAGGCATGTTTTTCTGCAAAATCGAGCAACGCAAAAGTGACACCCACCAGCAATGTTTTTTGCCCCTTTTGTTCCAATGAAAGTAACCTGTGTTTTAAGTCATCAAAATCATGCAGGAAGAACCCGCTATCCGTGTGTCCGCTGGCATGCACCAGCCGGTTGACCATATATACCAGCGATGAATTGTTCCTTTCGAGATAGGATGGCAAAAGCCCGAGGATACACCAGTCGCTCACGGGTCCATAAAACATTTCGAATGCCCGCATAAAGCTTTCTTCGTAAAGTGTGGCGTCCTTAATAAAATGCCGGCTGTTGATGGATCCGGTGGTACCACTGCTTTCGAATACCATTGTGGATTCGAAAGTGCCAGTGGTAATGCTGTGCGATTTGAAAAACCGAATTGGCAAAAAAGGAATC
Organism: uncultured Chitinophagaceae bacterium; assembly: GCA_965652975.1. Lineage (GTDB taxonomy): Bacteria > Bacteroidota > Bacteroidia > Chitinophagales > Chitinophagaceae > CADEDV01. The sequence continues at coordinate 3,009 of CBFGYO010000008.1, forward strand.
TGCTCCAGGCTCCCAATTGACGGTACATTGACACCCAGGGCGTCCACGTAATTTTTATATATCTCGTTTTGATCGTACTGGTACTTAAATGCCTGTAGCGCCAATTCATTGAATTCCCGGCCTGTGACATTAAACATTTTATGATTCCATTGGTCATGCATAAGCCTGTAGTGGCATTAAAAACCTTATATTTGTTAACCTCAATTTTATCACATGAAGACGCACCTGATCATTTGCATGGGACTGAGCATTATGGTTTTAACATCCTGCGGCAAAGATAAGTTCCAGACAAAACCCACGCTTGAAATAAAATCGATCAGCACGAAAGAGGTGCCTGTGCCGAACGGCACGATGACCATTCGCCTTACTTTTACCGACAAAGAAGGTGATTTGGGAAATGGCACACTTACCTATATACGTATACGCACAAATGGCATTCCCATTTCTGACCCCAACAACAATGATAAAATAGACACCATCAGGACACCGGTGCCTAATTTCCCTTCAAAAAATACTGGAGAAATGGATGTGTTTTTCGATTACAATTTCCTGAACGAAGATCCTATCCGTAATGATACCATGTACTTCAAATTCAGCGTTGAGGACCGGGGCGGAAATACAAGCGACACTATTTCATCACCGCTTATCGTAGCAAGGCAGATCTGATGAATTTAAAATTTCGATTTACCGTTGTTAGCACATGTGCGAAAAATATTCCTCTAATACTTTATATACAGAACAAAGCATCATTTAACGGCGAGGTGATACGCCCCGCAACCCATTTCCTTTTGCAATAAAATAAATATAATGGCCAAAGTAAAAACCACAAAACCAAAAAAATCGATACTCACAGATGCTTCTCATCAATTTCTTCGCAACTATATCAATAATGCTTCGCCCGTAGGGTTTGAAACCTGGGGGCAGAAACTTTGGATAGAATACCTGAAACCTTTCGTTGATACTCATTATGTAGATCCTTATGGTACGGCCGTTGGCATCATCAACGCCGACCATCCGTTCAAGGTAGTGATCGAGGCACATGCAGATGAAATTTCCTGGTTTGTAAATTATGTAACGGCGGAAGGTCTTATTTACCTGAAACGCAATGGTGGAGTAGATCACCAGACTGCTCCCGCCTCGCGTGTAATTATTCATGGAAAGAAAGGCCCTGTAAAAGCTGTATTTGGATGGCCCGCTATTCATACCCGTATTGGCGCCGATCAAAAGGAAACCCAACCACGTACTGATAATCTCTGGCTCGACTGCGGCGCAAGAAATCGCAAGGAGGTGGAAGCGTTGGGCATACATATCGGTGCTGTGGTTACTTACCAGGATGGATTTGACGAACTCGCAAATGGAAATTTTATCGGGCGTGCATTCGACAACCGCATCGGCGGATTCATGATTGCAGAAGTAACACGGCTGTTGAAACAGAATGGTAAAAAACTTCCCTTTGGATTATATGTTGTGAACGCGGTGCAGGAAGAAATCGGCCTCCGCGGTGCGGAGATGATCGCAAGACGTATAAAACCCAATATTGCTATCGTAACCGACGTCACACACGATACAACAACGCCGATGATTAATAAAAATATTGAAGGCGATGTAAGCACGGGCAAAGGACCATCGTTGTCGTATGCCCCTGCCGTACATAATAAATTGCTTGCCCTCGTTGAAAACGTTGCCGCTACTAAAAAAATTCCTGTGCAATGGAGAGCGCTCAGCCGCAGCACAGGCACCGACACCGATTCATTCGCTTATTCGAATGATGGATGTCCATCCGTATTAATTTCAATCCCGTTGCGTTACATGCATACTACTGTTGAAATGCTGCACCGTGATGATATCGAAAGCACCATCCAGCTTATGTATGAAACTTTACTAACTTTAACGCCGAAAACAAATCTCAGTTACCTGCAGTGATGAACTTCGTATTGTATATAGATCCCGGGAGTGGCAGTTACCTTATACAGGTAATCGCTGCTGCCGTGCTGGGAGTTGCTTTTTTCTTCCGTACCATCGTCGCTTATATTAAGTCCATATTTACCAGGACACCTAAAAAAACGGATGAGAACCCACCTGCATAATGCCTGGTAGCTTTAATCATCATAATTCGTCATATAGGGATCCTTCCGGATTTATTTTCACGCAGGATAACATCCTTTACCGCCAGGTGAATAAAGTCTTTGGTGAAGATTTTGACTTTTTTATTTCCAGTGGCCTGTATGAAAAGCTTGTAGCAAAGGGCGATCTGATTCCGCATACAGTCCTTCCACAAAACCTGACGGGTGATCCGCAATGGCATGCTACTATCAGGCCCGACCAACTATCATTTATTTCCTATCCTTACGAGTGGAGCTTCGGCATGCTGAAGGATGCGGCACTCCTCACACTCGAGCTTGTACGCGAGGCAATCAGTCACGGAATGATACTCAAAGACGCCACACCTTATAATATACAGTGGCATAATGGTCGGCTGGTATTTATCGATACACTTTCGTTCGAAAAATATGATGAAACAAAACCATGGATAGCCTACCGGCAATTTTGTGAACAGTTCCTGTCACCCTTACTGCTTACGCATTATAGCAAACTACCCTTGCAACAACTCTTACTTGCGTATCCAGACGGAATTCCCATCGCATTTACAAGCGAATTTTTACCCTGGCGAAGCCGGTTGTCTGTCGACACTTATTTACATATCCACCTCCATGCCCGCTATAGTCAAAAAAAACCGGCAACTCAACAAAGAAAGCCGGGCAGTTTTTCCAAAAAGAAATTGCTTACACTCATTACCAGTTTGCAATCACTGATAAACAAACTTCAATTGCCACCTGCTACCTCTACCTGGTCGGCATATTACGAAGAAGCTTCGCAACGCAATAATTACATGGAACAAAAATCAGCCATCATCAATAAATGGCTGACGTCGTCAACAAAATTTGAAACTGCTGCGGATCTTGGCGCCAATACAGGAGAATATGCAAAACTGCTTGCTGCTAGCGGCATAAAAACAATTGCTGCAGATTTCGATCCCTATTGTATCAATACGCTTTACAAAAGCCTCAAACCCTCCGGTAATAATTTATTGCCACTCGTAATCGATCTTTCATTACCAACACCAGCCATTGGCGTTAATAATAAAGAGAGGCAATCTTTTATTGAACGCACAAACGTCGACCTCGTGCTGGCATTGGCATTGATACATCACCTGGCGATTGGAAAAAATATCCCCTTCGAAATGATTGCTGAATTTTTCAGCACTATTGGCAATTACCTGGTAATTGAATTTGTACCGAAGACCGATCCAAAAGTGCAATTGATGCTGCAACAAAAAGATGACATCTATGTGAATTATTCGGAAGAAAATTTTGAAGCTGCTTTCGCCACACAATATAATGTTGAAGACAGGCAACCGATAGCGGCGACAGGACGGGTTTTATATCTAATGAAGCGAAAATGAAAAACCGGTTGCAAACTATACTGGAACGTTCAGCATTATTTCTTCCGCACAGCCTGCTGCTTGTAATGTTCTTTTTACTGCACAATAACAATGAAAATTACGGTCTAATACCGCCGGTGATAACACTTCGCTATGCGGCACTGTATTTAACTATTTGCGTTGCACTACTGCTTATTTCATGGGTTGTGTTGCGGGACTGGAAAAAGGCCCTACTGTTTACGACGCCGGTGCTAGCAGTCTATTTCTTTTTTGGAGCCTTTCACGACACGTTGAAGACTGGTTCACTCCCGGCATTTTTTAGTTCCTACAAATTTCTTTTGCCCCTGATAGCGGTATTTATACTTGCTTTATTTTTCATAATCAGGAAAATGGATAGTAGGCTGCTATCCAGGTTACATATTTTTTCCCAGTGCGTTCTGCTAGTGATCACCCTCCCAGAAATCATCCTGTTGGTAGCCAACAGTGTTGGCAAAGCGGAACTGGCACACGACTTTGGGGATACAAAAAAAACACTTACATCTTCGTACAATCCGTGTGACACATGTAGCAAACCGGATATTTATCTCATCGTATTCGATGCTTACACCAATAGTAACTGCCTGCGCGAGGAATTTAATTTTGATAATAGCGAAACCGATTCCTTCCTGTTAAAAAAAGGTTTTTATATCGCGACTAAATCCAACAGTAATTATGCGCTCAGCCCCCTGTCACTGAGTTCAGCCTTTAATCTTAATTATCTTCGGCCGGATCTTATTAATGAAAAAGTAACCGGGAAATTTATTGTGCAGTCATTAAACACACTTGAAAAAAGTGAGTTGCCGGAAATCATGCGCCAACAAGGATACCAGGTGAAAAATTTTTCGGTTTTTAATCTCGACGGGTATCCCGTTGGCAATTCAGAATATCATACACATTTCAGAAAAAAACTGGTCAACCTGCAAACCCTGGGTGGCAGAGTGGAAAAAGATATTCTTTGGAACCTCGCTTTCTTGCAACCAAAGCAAACGGCGAAGAACAAAGAATTATCTCACCTCGCTAATGAACGTGAGCGTACCATATTACGTAATCTTAAACAGTTAGAACAGGAGATCGATCGCAAAACAGACACAGCACGATTTGTGTATACACACCTGATGCTCCCGCATGAACCCTATTTTTTTGATGACAAAGGGCAATTAAACCCGCCGGAAATAGTGTACAGAGTCGACCCCGGTCTGTATATAAAGCAACTTGTATATACCAACACGATTTTGAAAGATCTCGTTAATAAATTATTATCCGACACCACGAGACCCAAAATAATCATCATCGCTGGTGATCATGGATACCGTGAATACGACGACGCGTCGAAAATGCCTAAAATTTTTGCTAACCTCACGGCATGTTATTTTCCGGGGAAAGATTATAGCAGGTTATATGATAGTATTAGCCCCGTCAACCTTTTCCGGGTTGTACTCAACCAGCACTTCAGGCAGGATTATCCATTGCTCCCGGATTCGTCAATCTATATAAAAAGCCCCGGGCTTCGGTTTGAAAAAAAGGGTTTGCAGCATTAATTTTCTTTTGTGATATATTGCACAGAATGATTGAAGATGGGTTTTACGGGAATTAAACTCACTGAAATTGAAAAATCCGTTTTCATGATCCGTTTTCAAAACGCCAAACTCGTGAGCATCTTGAAAAAGTATCCGCTGCACATGGTGCTGCTTGTAGTATTTTTTATTCTTCACACTAACAACCTGTATGCAGGGTTGGTACCGGGAAAAGATATTTTGCTCGCGTTCATTTACACTTCTTGCGGCGTGCTGCTCACTTTCGGGGTTTTTTATCTTATTCTTCGAAATCGTATTAAGGCAGGTATTGCAACTACGATTTTTGGAATACTGTTTCTCTACTTTGGCCTTTTAAAGAATGGGTTGGCTCAATCGTCACTTCCATCCGTTCTATCATCGTATAAAATACTGTTGCCTGTACTCCTATTCTTATTCCTGCTGTTATTATACAGGCTGAAGAAAAATCCGCGCTCGCCTAGATTAAATCTGTTTCTTAATCTTCTACTACTCATCTATATCGGCATTGAGGTGGTAGAAGCAATAAGTAAACGAGAAGTGAATAAGCTTGTCGCGGTAGACACCGATTCAGGCAAGAAGCCTGATACTGGAAATTTGCCGGATATAATTTATATTCTTGCGGACTGCTATCCTTCAAGTTCCTACCAACAGGAAATACTCGGTGCTGCTGCAAATGAATTGGATTCATTGCTTACGGGCAAAGGATTTTTCGTTGTATCCGGGTCTACCAGCAACTATCGTTTTACACCATTTTCAATGGCCTCGGTTTTTAATATGAGCTATCTCCCGGGACTGGTTAGTATGCAACCTGCTAAACCTCTGCAATACAACAAGGCCCTTAAATGGGTAGAAAACGCCCAGGTTTTTAATACGCTTAAGTCTAATAACTATGCCTTATACAATCTCTCCATCTTCGATATGCCGGGCATTCCTGCTATTAAAAAAGAACATTTCCTGAGTACGACCGGGATGAATCTCCTTTTTTATAACACATTATACAGTTGTATATACCGGGAAGTCGCACCCGCACTTTTTCCGGTCATGCGCACGAGATTTATTGAGCGCACGCAAAAGATGAACAGGCTACAACGGGAAGGTTTTAGAAATTATAACAGGCAGTTGATTGATTCGCTTGCAGGCATCGGCCCCGACCAACCCGGAAAGCCACACCGATTTATCTATGCACACCTGATGATGCCACATTTCCCTTACTTTTTTGATTCCACGGGACACGCGTATCCCGATGAAGCAGTATTCGGACCCGAAATGATTACGAGCAAAAACCGTTTTAAAAATTATATTAGTTATACTAACAAACAGCTCGATGCGCTTATACAGAAGTTGCAGGAAAAATACAACCGTAAAGCCATTATTATTTTACAGAGCGACCATGCTCTCGACGACATACCGGGTAGCCAACGAAAAGACGCATTTAGAAACTATACTGCTTACTTTTTCCCTGATGGAGATTATAGTTCCTTACGGGACAACCTGAGTAATGTAAATACATTCCGGATAGTTTTTAATAAATATTTCGGTCAACAATTACCTTTGCTTGCCGATTCGAGTATTTATAATCAATAGCATTTGATAATTATGGAAATAGTTAATAACTGGACAAAGGAACAGGTAAGAGCAATTTACAATACCCCGGTACTGGAACTTATTTTCCGTGCTGCAACCGTACACCGCCACTTCAACGATACCGGCGAGGTGCAGGTGTGTACATTGCTTTCCATAAAAACGGGGGGTTGCCCTGAAGATTGCGCCTATTGCCCCCAGGCCGCACGTTATAATACCGGCGTGAATGTGCAGGCCCTGATGAATACGGCAGATGTTATTAATTATGCTTCGAAAGCGAAGGCCGCCGGAAGCACGCGTTTTTGCATGGGTGCAGCATGGCGCGAAGTGCGCGACAACAGGGATTTCGATCGTGTACTGGAAATGGTAAAAGCAGTAAATAGCATGGGTATGGAAGTTTGTTGTACACTAGGCATGCTTACGCAGGAACAGGCCGATAAGCTGGCCGATGCTGGTCTGCATGCCTACAATCATAATCTCGATACATCTTCCGAATACTACGGTGAAATTATACATACACGCACTTACGACGATCGGTTGCAAACACTCGACAATGTACGCAAAGCCGGTGTTACCGTTTGTTGCGGTGGCATCATCGGCCTGGGCGAATCGCATGATGATCGCATCAACATGCTGCACACGCTTGCTACGATGCCCGAACACCCTGAAAGCGTACCGATCAATGCACTTGTTCCAATTGCTGGTACACCACTGGCCAATAACACGAAAGTAGATGTATGGGACCTGGTAAGGATGATTGCTACGGCAAGAATACTAATGCCCAAAGCAATGGTGCGTTTAAGCGCAGGACGCAATGATCTTTCTGTTGCAGAACAGGCACTCTGTTTCATGGCAGGTGCCAACTCCATTTTTGCAGGTGATAAATTATTAACCACTCCCAATCCATCTTTTGCTGACGACGATGCGATGTTCAAGCTGTTGGGGTTGACGCCGAGAAAGGCATTTAAGGAAGAGAATGTAAACGAGCCGCAGGCGGTTGAACAGGTATAAACCATTATTCGTGATTACGGTTCGCGCAGATGACGCGGATTGAGCAGATTAGGCAGATCGTTTCCTAAAGTCGGCGACATCCGCTCAATCCGCGCTATCAGCGCGAAACCAAATTTCAACAGTCGGAAAACCCCGGTTTTAGCAGACCTCCAACTTACCATCCGATTCGCTCCCCCAATTTACCCAACCCAAAATACTGGTTGAGTTGCAAATTCAATCCAAGCTGGTTGTACCCAGTGTTAGATTGATATTGCGCGCGGGCATAACGTATCGTTAGCTTATTCAATAATACCGCTACACCAAATGAAAACCCGTTCAGCCCATTACCACCGCTGCCAATATTCAATTCTTTTCTACGAAGAAAATTATAACCTGCCTGCACTTCTACCCTATCAACAATATACACGGTGCTTGCAAATACAAAATGCCGGAATAGTTTATCGAGTGAAAAGCCGGCATCGCTACCATTATCAAAATCATTGTCATTATTAAAAGTGGTATCGTTGTAAGAGATATCAAACTGATGCAAATGATGTGCAGTAACTGAAAAACTTAATGGCGCATTCTTCAATCGCTTGGTAAGACCGATCTGTAAATCAAAAGGCATATCTCCAGGATCGGTCCCGGCATACTGTTTCAACTGGAAACCCATATTTTTTGCAAGTATCGAAACACTTAAAAGATTGGCAGTATCGCTATAGCGTACACCCACATCCATTGCAATTCCATTGGAGCGATATTGCCCGTAATTGGAATTAATAAACTTCAAAGCTGCGCCATAATTCCATCGCTGAAGATAAGCACGCGAAGCAGCTAACTGCATCACCCAATCGGTAGGACGCAGGGTACCCAATTCATTGCCCGAAGCATCTGTTTCAGCCAAACTACCATAAGCGAAATAATGCAATCCATAAAGGAAATTTGTTTGCAGCTTCTCACTCCGATAGCCCATCGCAAGATGGTATGTTTTTATATCTCCGTAAAAACTATTAAATACTGCATTCAACTGGGTATGCATTTCGGGCTTAAGCTGTGAGGGATTGTTATACGCGAGTCCGACATCATTGGAAGGTTGAGTAAGATTAATGCCGCCCAAAGCCGTGACTTGAGGTGTGTTCGGCAATTTCATAAAATTGAATACCGTACTGCCTCCCAGTGTTTGACCGGATGCATTAACAACAATAATGAAATTGATTAAAAATAGAATGTAACGCACGCTACAAAGTAAAGGAAAAGAGCGGGTTTAACACCAGGCTTATGTTGTCCTATGCTTCTATGCTCCTATGTGGTAAAATTTTTCAACCTTCGGTCACCTCGATGATTCAAGCAACTTTTACCACATAGGAGCATAGAAGCATAGATTAGCATAGGGTGTTATTAATGCGTGACGAGCCCCACCTTGGAACTTATATCACGAATTAATAATAGGAGCGGCGGAATCTCGTCTAACAACCCGAAAAAAAGTGGTACCATGCTCGAGTCTTCGAATAACCACTTTTATCTTTTACCTTTTTATCTTTTATCTCCCTAACACCCCGAAAAAAAAATGGCACTATGTTCGAGTATTCGAATAAGTACCACTTTTATCTTTTATCTTTTAACTTTTATCTTCCCTATCCCACCAGCGCCAGCTCAAGCACCTGGCTCATATTTTTCACGTAATGAAACTTTATACCTTTAATAAATTCGGATTCGATTTCGAGCACATCTTTTTCATTTTGCCAGCAAAGGATGATCTCTTTCAATCCCGCCCTTTTTGCTGCCAGCACTTTTTCCTTTATTCCACCAACAGGCAATACCTGCCCGCGTAAAGTGATCTCACCCGTCATCGCCAGAAAAGGCTTCACCTTTTTAGCGGTAAGCGCCGATGCGATTGCCGTCATCATGGTTACACCTGCACTTGGACCGTCTTTAGGTACCGCACCTTCGGGCACGTGTATATGAATATTCTTTTTCTCGAATAGCTTATGATCTATGCCATATTTTTTCGCATTGGATTGCATGTACGTCATTGCAGTACTTGCACTTTCCTTCATTACATTACCCAAATTACCAGTCAAACGCAACTCGCCCTTTCCATCACTAATGCTGGTTTCGATAAAAAGTATATCTCCACCCACATAGGTCCACGCCAGGCCAACAGCTACGCCGGGAATGTTTGCAGTTTTATATATTTCATTGCTGTATTTGGGCTTGCCGATAATTTTTTCGATATCGTCTGCCGTTACCGATGCTTTTAATTTTCCTTTCATGGCAAGCTGCTTGGCCTGGTAGCGCATGATCGATGCCAGTTGCCTGTCCAGTTCGCGTACTCCACTTTCCCTGGTGTAATCCTGGATTACTTTTTCAAGCACTTTGTCACTCAGTTTAAAAGCTGTGCTTTTTAATCCGTGTAATTCTTTTTGTTTGGGCAGAAGGTGTCGCTTGGCAATTTCCGTTTTTTCTTCTACCGCATATCCGCTGAGGTCAATGATCTCCAGCCTGTCGCGTAATGCAGGTTGGATATTGGCTACATTATTTGCAGTGGCGATGAACAATACTTTACTCAAATCATACTCGAGTTCGAGATAATTATCGTAAAAGGTATGGTTCTGTTCCGGATCGAGTACTTCCAGTAATGCGGAGGAAGGGTCGCCACGAAAATCGCTGCCCACTTTATCAATCTCATCCAGGATCATTACGGGATTTGAAGATTTTACTTTGCGAAGCGATTGCAAAATACGACCCGGCATAGCGCCGATATATGTTTTGCGGTGACCGCGGATCTCACTTTCGTCGTGCAGTCCGCCGAGGCTCAGGCGCACATATTTCCGGCCGATAGCAGAGGCAATGCTTCGTCCCAACGAAGTTTTACCAATACCGGGAGGACCAACAAAACAAAGTATTGGGCTTTTCATATCCCCCTTTAATTTTAATACGGCCAGGTATTCGAGTATCCTTTCTTTTATCTTATGCATACCATAGTGGTCGGTATCCAATGTCTTCTTGGCTTTCTTCAAATCATAATGGTCTTCCGTGTATTCTTCCCAGGGCAGTTCGAGCATGAGGTCGAGGTGATTGTACACCACTGAATAGTCTGGTGTACTTGGATGCATGCGCTCAAGCTTTTCAGCCCCCTTCTTGAACATATCCTTGGCGGCTGCAGGCCATTTTTTTGCCTCAGCTTTTTTAAGCATTTCCTTTACTTCCTGCACATTTGAGTCGCCTCCTAATTCTTCCTTTATGCTTTTTAATTGCTGTTGCAGGAAATATTCGCGCTGTTGCTTGTCGAGTTCGGTGCGTGTTTTAGTAGTTACTTTATTTTTCAATTCTGCAAACTGTAATTCTTTCTGAAGCAACTGCATCAACAGGTCGGCACGCTGGCGAATATGATTCAGTTCCAGCAATCGTTGCTTGTCCTTTATATCCGTATTCAGGTTGCTCGACACGAAATGAATAAGGAACGAAGGGTTTTCGATATTCTTCAGTATTATCGAAGCTTCGGTGGGAATGTTTGGAGAAAGTTGAATGATCTCCGTTGCAAGATCTTTGATAGTAGATACATAAGCGTCGAAGTTGGCATCCTTTGGGGATTCCTCTTCATCCAGCTTTTTGATCTTTGCTTTGAAATAAGGTTCGTCCGTATATACCGAATCGATTACAAACCTGCTTTTGCCCTGTATGATAACGGTAGTACCGCCATCGGGCATTTTTATCATTTTAACGATCTTGGCTACCGTACCAATCGATTCAAGATCCTTGATGGAAGGATCTTCTACGTTACTATCCTTTTGTGCTACTACTCCGATTAACTTATCCGATTTGTAGGCATCATTTACTGCTTTTATACTCTTATCACGGCCAACCGTGATAGGCAATACTACGCCGGGGAATAAAACCGTATTTCGTAAGGGAAGCAGTGCAATTTCAGCAGGTACATCTATCCCATTACTATCTTCCTGGTCACTTTCGTTCAGGGGTATGATTGGTAGGAAATCCATCTCATCTTCCGGCCGCAAAAAAAATTTCTCAAAGCTCATAACCAAATTCTCAATTAGACAATATGTCATCCCGCTTTACGGGACGGTAAAAATATGTTGCGAAATCAGTATTGCCAAGATTCGTGCCTGTCAATTATTACCTGACAAACTTTGCAAAACCTGCCGTACCTGTAAAAAAAATCCCTCCCGCATAAGCAGGAGGGACTTATTCATCAGGTATGGAATTTATAGCGCTAAGCCGACGGACAACTGGAAACCTTCATTTTTCCATTGATCGCGGTCGTCAATATCATTAAGATTGTTTAATCCAACTACATAGCGGCCGGAAAACCGGAATGCTGCAATTTTTACCTGTGCACCGCCCACCATTGAAAAATCACCGGATTTGAATGCTGTTCCCCCATTTTGCAACAAGGTTTTGTTGTTGTCCAGTAAAACGCCAAATTGAGGACCCGCCTGCAATACAAGCAGATTGCCCAACACCTTATAACTTAGGAGAAGTGGAATAGAAAGATAGTTAAGCTTTACATTGCTTTGATAAGCCGGGTTGAAGACATTTTGATACAACTTTTTGTAATTGCTGTCGACAGTAGTGGAGAATTGATTGAATAATACCTCCGGCTGAATTCCAAATTTACCACCGAGGCCAATTTCTGCAAAGCCACCGAGGTGATAGCCGTACCTGAACTCGTCCTTGAAAGATTGTCCTTCGATCTTGGAAACATTGGCTCCGCCTTTGATTCCAATATGAAATTGCGCCATCATGGCTTGTGAAAAAAATAATGCAGCGAGAAGGGAAAGGAATAATTTAGTCTTCATAAAAAATGTTTTTGATGTTTATCCGGAATAAAATGTTGGACTCGGGAAATTTTCAAGGATAATGCCAGTAACCCCTAGTGCCTGTTAAATTGCATTAACGACAGTCATCATTTGTCTAAATCAAAAGTTATTTCGATAATACAGGACTGCAGGAACTATTAACTGTGATAGACGAATTTAATTGTGGAGGAAATGTGAAAGTATTCTGAAGATTGGACGCGAAGCTCGCTAAGACTCGCAAAGAGCGCAAAGGTTTTTCTTTATGTCCTTTGACAGAAGACAGCAAACTCCTGCTCTGAGATTGATTGCACGCTAAGTCGCTAAGAAGAAAAAACGCTAAAAAAATCCTTTGCACTTCTTCGCGAGCTTTGCGTGCAACCTGTGCAACCTCTCAAAGCACCAATCCGAAATTAATCGAGAACAAACTCGTGAAGTTTTTTGAAGTAGCGGGAAAATAATAATCCAGCATCATTTGCGGCTGCACGAAAAATTTTCCGAATGAATATTCACCACGCAGGAAAAAAGTCAGCGACAATGGCTGAAAGTCCAACTGATCGTCCAGGTAAAGATTTTCTGTACTGTACAGCACATTTGTACCATTCATCCAGGTGGTAGCATACGTATTTGACTTCTGGTTAAACCCAAATTTTTGAGTGCCGCTGGTAAGGTTGAGCTGTGGTGTAAGCCGGATATGATCATTATGCCCTAATACATCAAGCCAGTAAAAGTCATGACGTACTGATGTAAGTATTGAAAAATCTGAAACAGATTCCGTGGTATTGATGTATGTAAATCCGCGGGGGCGCAAGCGCAATGATTGTATTTGTTCTTCGCGTTCCTGGTATTCCGAACGACTTCCCCACCCATAACTTACAGCTATCATCGGCCGCATCCACCATTTACGGTAAGTAAAATAACCGTATACTTCATTATTTAATGGTGACGTATAAAATGGAAGATCATCTTTTGAAAAATAACGGGAGTAAAGAATACCCGCTGCAAAATCCCTGTTTTGTAAATAATCAAACGAGGGCGTGATGGAAAACTGGTACATGTTGAGGCTTTGCTCATCATGCACCATATACCCTGCGATGCTCAAGCCTATACCGCTTTTCTGATACCAGGAAAGCATCGGCGAGTAGGTGAGTTTGGCTGTCGATTGCATCACCTCCGTTGTTTTGCTGTCGAAATTGAAATAGCCCCGGCCAATGGATAAACTGGGCATAAAGAAGCTTTGAGGCATGAGTATCGAATCCATAAAAGATTCGAAATCCCTGAAGAGTTCTTCATAATCGATCGTAGTGTCTATATCCAGGGATTTTTTATCCAACACAGCGGCCAATGTGGTGTCAGCCGGGGTGTTCTGCGGCAAAGCAGTCACACCCAGGATGGTGAAGACCAGCACTATAGGCCATTTTTTATGCATGCTGCAGTGGTATATAGGTCACGGTGCCCGTAATAATCGCATGAGACCGAATGACTAACCTGAGGTTTAAAAACAGAGTAAAGTTAGGTACGGTTGCAACCAGAGGAGATAAAAGTTAAAAGATAAAGGATAAAAAGTGGCATTTTGGGGGAGACCCCGGCCTTTGACCACTTTTATGTTTAACTTTTATCTTTTATCTTTCAACTAGGTCAATTCCAACACAGTAATCTCCGGCAGTATCCCCACCCTTCCCGGGTAACCTATAAAGCCATAACCCCTGTTTACATATAACTTTTGCCTTCCCTGTTCATATAATCCTGCCCATTGACGGTATACATATTGAACGGGACTCCAACGCAATCCGGGAATTTCTACGCCGAACTGGAATCCATGGGTATGACCTGACAGGACCAGGTCGATATCAGGGTATTGTGTGAGAATTTCTCCATCCCAATGGGAAGGATCGTGACTCAGCAGAATTTTGAAGGGATGTGGGGCAGCTCCTGCATAGGCTTTGGTCATATCGCCATAGCGGGGAAACCGGGCCTTGGTACTCCAGTTTTGCACGCCCAGCAGGGCAATGCTCTCTTCCCCTCTACGAAGTTCCACATGCTCGTCCATGAGGAGGCGCCAACCCATTTCTGCCTGGGTTTTCTTAAGGCGTTCCATATTGGCCTGTTGCAAAGGTGTCCAGATGCGCTTTTCAGCCAGTTTCTCTTTTTCCAGGTGTGCTTCATCCCGGTCGGGCCAGCTTACGTAATCGCCATAATCATGGTTGCCCAAAATAGAATATACGCCCAATGGTGCTTTTAATTTTTCAAAAACATCCATGTAATCTTCCATTTCATCGGCAGTATTATTGACGAGGTCGCCGGTGAAGAGAATGAGATCCGGTTTTTCGGCAAGAATGGTTTCCACGCCACGCATTACAGCCTGTTTATCCGTAAAGCTTCCGGAATGAATATCGGAGATATGAACAATCTTAAGTCCTTTGAATGAAGCAGGGAGATTGGCATACGACAATTTGAATCGCTTCAACTGGTAACGGTATTTATTTCCAAATCCATACACAAGTGAACCAAACAAACCTGCACCGGCGAGCATACCCGTCCAGCTTAGAAATACCGAGCGGGATATTTTATCACCTTCCTGTACCGTTTCACTAACTGTGTTTCTGTTTAAAAATTTTCCAGCTACCCATTGTACTCCGCGCCTAATATCATCTACAGCAAAAAACAGTGATGCTACCAGCTTTGCAAAGAATAATCCCGCAATGATTGCAAAGATTGTACTTCGTGCGAGCCGCGCCTGGTGTTCGAAATGGAGATATGGTAATACAAACAATGCCACGATGGCAAGCGCTGAAATTACCCAGTACACAGCGTAAATAATAAGACGAACCCTGGGTGACGCAGAGTGACTAACAATTTTTAGCGCCTGGAAACAGTAGATATCCAATAAGAGCATACAACCGATCAGCACCCACCAGAAAGGAGAATTACGCATATTTGGTAAAATTAAACACAGCTTGCATCGTTTCAGTTCTTATAGTAACACTTATTTTTGCGGCGATCGCCATAGGCTTGCCTTCGGCGACCACAGAAATGGCGGTAAAATGGGCAAAACTTAATTTTGAGTTGTTACTTTCAGATGGCAATTTTACTTTGAACAATTAATCAATCCCAAGAGTTTTCGGCAAAATGGCAAGAATTATCGGTGTAGCAAATCAAAAGGGAGGTGTGGGCAAAACCACAACCGCTATTAACCTGGCGGCGAGTTTTGCCGTACTGGAATACAAGACCCTGTTGGTAGATGGTGATCCACAGGCTAATAGCACGACAGGTGTAGGTTTCGACCTGCACAATATCACGCAAAGCCTGTATGATTGCATGGTAAACCAGGCCAAGGCCAGAGATGTAATATTAAAAAGCGACATCCCCTACCTGGATTTAATTCCATCGCATATTGACCTTGTAGGTGCCGAGATTGAAATGATTAATTATCCCAACAGGGAGATGGTATTAAAAAACCTGCTGGAAGCCGTACGTGACGAATATGATTTTATTATCATTGATTGCTCGCCTTCATTGGGCCTGATTACGGTAAATGCACTTTCTGCATCCGATTCAGTAGTAGTGCCGGTACAATGTGAATTTTTTGCACTGGAAGGCTTGGGAAAATTATTGAACACAATCAAAATCGTACAAAGCCGGTTGAATATGTCCCTCGTGATTGAAGGCATCCTGATGACGATGTATGATGGCCGCCTGCGCCTTTGCAACCAGGTGGTGAGTGAAGTAAGACGACATTTTGAAGATATGGTTTTCAGTACCATCATTCACCGCAATGCGCGACTTAGTGAAGCACCAAGTGTAGGCAAACCCGTTATACTTTACGATGCCAATAGCAAAGGTTCGATGAACTACCTAAACCTTGCCAAAGAGATCCTGCAAAAAAATGATATGACCAAAATCAAACAGGAAGAAAGAATCCTGGAATTATAAGGAGAACTTCGGGAAGACTTGCATGATCAATGTTATATTAATGACAGTCGTAACAAAAATATACGAATCTATAAACAGGCTGAGCATAACGAACTCAGCTAAAGGCTAGCAGTTAAAAGCTGGCAGCTCCATCATGACCAACCCCAAACAGAATAAAGACGCATTAGGCAAAGGCATACGTTCCTTATTGCAAAGTATCGACAGCGATCTCAAAACCGGTACAGGAAATTTAAAACCTTCTGTTGTTGAAAATGCAACGGGCATCAACCGTATACCGGTTGATGATATTGAAACCAATCCCAAGCAACCGCGACGCGATTTTGATGAGCAGGCCCTGCAGGAACTGGCAGGTTCTATAACATTGCATGACATCATTCAACCGGTAACGGTTTCAAAACTTCCTTCAGGCAAGTACCGTCTTATTTCTGGCGAAAGAAGATGGCGGGCTGCAAAGATGGCGGGCCTGAAAGATATTCCCGCATATGTACGTCAGGCAAATGATGCACAGCTACTCGAGCTTGCATTGCTTGAAAACCTGCAGCGCGAAGACCTGAATGCCATGGAAGTTGCCCTGAGCTATAAAAGAATGATGGACGAGCTGAACTATACCCAGGAGCAGGTGGGCGAACGTATGAGTATAGACAGGAGCACTGTAGCCAATTTCATCCGATTGTTAAAACTACCTCCCGATATTCAACTTGCAGTACGTAATGGCGAAATGAGCATGGGCCATGCACGTGCACTCATCAATGTAGATACAGTAGATAAGCAGCTTTTTATTTTCAAGGAAATAAGAGCGAAGGATCTTTCGGTGCGGCAGACCGAGATACTTGTCCGCAACCTGTATAAAAACGGTACGGCTGTTAAAAAAAGTTCAAAAAGCTCATTACCACCGGCCTTCCAGAAAATAGAAGATAAATTAGCGTCGCAATTCAGCACCCGCGTAAAATTAAAGCACAGTCGCAACGGAAGCGGGCAGATCACATTTGATTATTATTCGCTGGAAGAATTGAATAAACTGCTTGGACAATTCGATGTGTCAGCCGACTGAAGCCGTTTCATAAGAGTTACTCCATGATGTTAAAGAAGTTGATGCATTGCAAAACGTTTTTTTTAGTATTCCTCGCTCTTTTGCTGGAGATGGGCATATCATATGCTCAACCCACAGATTCATTAAAAGGAATAAAACCATTACTCCCACAGGATACTATTGGTGTAAAACCAGATACTCCGCTGAGTAGAATCGATACAAGTATTCGTAAACACAGCCCCCGCAAAGCGGCCCTGCGATCAGCAATCCTGCCAGGATGGGGACAGGCATACAATAAGAAATACTGGAAGATCCCGATTATTTATGGTGCACTAGGTATAAGCGCAGGCATTTTCGTTTATAATTATCAAAACTATAAAGACACCCGCTTTGCCTATAAAGTAAAATACAATATGCGGGTGCATGGCACCGATTCGTCACTGTACGCGGATATTGACGACCGGTTGAAACCGCTTAGTGAAGAATCGATACGTTATTACCGCGACTCCTATCGACGCGATATTGATTACTCCATTTTATTCTTCGTGATACTATGGGGGCTGAATGTGGTAGATGCCGCCGTAGATGCACACCTTAAATCATTTGACGTAAGTCCCGATCTTAGCCTAAGGATTCGTCCGGGTCATAGTGAGTTGGCGGGGACCAATGGATTGAGCCTGGTGTTAGCGTTTAAAGACAAATCGGCGTCCCGTAGCCTGCTTCGCTCCACATTCTAATTAGGCATTCACCAAATTATTATCTTCACGTAACACATCGTTATGAATATCGCACTCATCGGGTATGGAAAAATGGGTAAGGCCATTGAAGCTATTGCTTTGGAACGTAAACACCAGGTAGTACTTAAGATCGATGAAAACAACCTCCAGGATTTTACCAAAGAAAATATCAGCAAAGCTGACGTGGCAATCGAATTTACAGGGCCACATAGTGCATTGGATAATATTAAAAAGACAATTGCATTCGGCACACCCCTGGTGTGTGGTTCTACCGGCTGGACGGAACATATGAAGGAAATTGAAGATTTGGTAAAACAACAGCAAGGCACTTTTATCTATGCAAGCAATTTCAGTGTAGGCGTAAACATATTTTTTGAAGTAAACAAACGACTGGCTGCCCTGATGGCGGCGCGTGAAGAATACAACGTAGCGCTGGAAGAAGTACATCATACAGAAAAGAAAGACGCACCTAGTGGTACCGCTATATCTTTGGCAGAGCAGGTGCTGGCGGAAGTAAAAAGAAAAAAACAATGGGTGAACCATAATAGTGACAACCCTTCCGAACTTGAAATCATTAGTCAACGCATCGATCCGGCACCAGGTACACACCATGTAAAATACTTTTCCCCGATTGATGACATTGAGATCATTCATACTGCCCACAACCGCCACGGCTTTGCATTGGGAGCGGTACTCGCGGCAGAATATATTCGCGACAAAAAGGGTATCTTCAGTATGAAAGAGGTACTCGGCCTCTAAGCCACCAATGAAATCATGCTATTATTTGCTGCTGCTGGTGTTATTATTCCGGTTGCCCCTCCCCGCCCAGGTAAATACAGATAGCCTGCGGATACTCATGTTAAATGAAAAAGATCCTGCAAAAAAAACGGGACACTACGTGGCCATGTGTGAGTATTTCCGAATGTCCAACCCCGACTCATTACTTACTTGTGCAAAGGCGATGCAGGAACATGCTCGAAAGCATAATAATGATCTATGGCATACCAATGCAGATTATTATACTGCTATATATTACAATCTCACCGGTAATCCCGATACCGCTTTTGTGATAGCGGAACAAGCTATCACCTCCCTAAAAAATAGCCAGGTGGGTAAGCCGTTGTTGATGAAGATATATTCCCTCGCAGGCAATAGCCTCATGCGGCTCAATCGTCAAAAAGACGCACTCGCAATGTTTTATTCCGGTATGCAGCAGGCAGAAAATACCAATGACATCGATGCGCTTTTCAAAGCTCAGAATAATATCGGCTGGGCCTATATGGAACTGGAGCAGTATGAAAAAGCAATTGAGCATTTCAGGAAATCAATTCAAACCATTCGACATAACGGTATCGCTGACCGCTACGGAACGATTTATAATAACATGGCCTCCTGCTATGGGTCGCTGGGAATATTTGACTCCGTGTACAGGCATGCAAAAACAGGGATTGATATCGCAAAAAAATATAACGACTTTGCTGTGCTGGCAAACGGCAATAGCATAATGGGTACCTTTTTAGCAAAAGAAAAAAAATATTCTGAAGCCCTGGCAAGTTTCAAAGAAGCGGTGAGCATACGCGAAAAAAGCGGCGACCCCTTTTTTATCGTTTCCGACCTGGCAGAAATATCCGAGCTGCAGGCGCAAACAGGAAATACCACCGACGGAATTGCAAATGGAAGAAAAGCTTTGGCGATAGCTACCGAAAATAAAATCGATGCCAAACTCCCTATGATACACACAGCGCTCGCACATAACTACGAGCGTGCAGGAAACTATCGTGAAGCTGCAGAGAGTTATAAAATACTGAATTCATTGAAAGATAGTTTGTACAAAGATGCCAACCCTAAGGCCCTGGCCGAGATTCAAACAAAATATGAAACCGTAAAAAAGGAACAACAGATCGAACAACAAAAGAATAAGATCGCCAGGCAAAATCTGCTTTTTATTGGGTTTGCATTGCTGGCAATCTTACTCAGTTTACTATTTTACTCCCAGTATAAACGTTACCGTCTTAAGAAAGAAGCTCAGATGCAATCCGAGATCCGCAGGCAGCAGGAGCTGGCCACCAAAGCAGTGATGCAAGCAGAAGAAAATGAACGGCAACGCATAGCCAAAGACCTGCACGATGGTGTGGGCCAAATGATGAGCGCTGCTAAAATGAATTTATCGGCATTTGAATCCGAAATAAGTTTCGACCAGCCCGATCAAAAAAGATCTTTTGAGAAAGTGATACAGCTCGTAGATGAAAGTTGTCGCGAAGTGAGAACCGTTTCGCATATTATGATGCCGAATGCGCTGATGAAAAATAATTTATCAGCCGCCATACATGCGTTTGTTGAAAAGCTGGATAAAAAATCATTGCAGGTACATGTGTATACGGAAGGACTGGAACAGCGCCTCGACTCCAATACTGAACTTGTACTTTATCGCGTGTTGCAGGAATGTGTGAATAATGTGATAAGGCATGCCGGCGCCAGCACGCTGGATATTTCCGTAACAAGGAGTGCAGAAAGTATCGTCGCTACTGTAGAAGATAATGGAAGGGGTTTTGACATAACGGACAAAACAAAACCGGAAGGTATGGGTCTTAAAAATATCAGGGCGCGGGTTGAATACCTGAAAGGCACTGTTGATATTGATTCAATTCCTGGACAGGGTACGGTCATCGCCATTCATGTACCTCTTTAGTGTCAGATAACACAACAACGGCCGATACAATTACCATTTACCACTCTCAATAGTTGCGTGGATCCAAATCTCAACTTTACATATTCATAAACTTTCCCCCCAATTCCTTCTTTATCCTACCATTTTTATAGTATTTTACTAATAACAAGCCACCAACCATGAGCGAGAAGATTATCCTGGCCCTTGTCGACGATCACCAGATCGTGATTGATGGCCTTATGTCCCTTTTAAAAGGGCATGAGCGATTTCATATTGCATTCGCCACCACCGATCCGCGGGAGGTAATTGCAAAAATGAAAACGACTCCCGTTCACATCCTTCTTACCGACGTAATGATGCCCAATTTGCCAGGTAATGAATTAGCTAAGCTGGTAAAGAAGACCTTTCCCGAGGTAAAAATTCTTGCCCTGTCGATGAGTGGCCAGGGCGACCTAATCAACGAAATGATCAACGAATCCGATATATCCGGTTATGTGCTGAAGAATGTAGGCAAACAGGAACTGGCAAACGCTATTGAAAAAATTGCAGGTGGCGGAGTTTATTTCAGTGATGAAGTGATTGATGCACTGAAGAAAACGCACGAACGTAAGAAACAAACCGAAGGCGCACACCTTACGGGACGGGAGATAGAGATTATCCGCCTGATTGAAAAAGAATTTAATAATAAGCAGATCGCAGAGGCGCTCTTCATAAGCGAACGAACAGTAGAGACTCACCGCAAAAATATATTTCGTAAAACCTGTACCAATAGCGTAATCGGGCTTGTGAAATATGCTTACCAGCACAAACTCATTTAAGGCAAATGTGGAGATGTGGAAATATGGAAATGTGGAAATGATGTGCGACGTCCTCATTTTCCGCTCATTTAAGGCAAATGTGGAGATGTGGAAATATGGAAATGTGGAAATGTATGCGACGTCCTCACTTTCCGCTCATTTCCAGATTTTCACATTTTCACATTTCCACATTTCCACATTGGTTAATGGATTCATTCCCAACGTAAAATGGAATATCAATTAAAAGCCTGAAAACCTTACCTTTGCGCCATTCCAAACAGGATTTACAGGTTGCCATTAACTGACGGGTTTTAGTACTCGAAATGGATAACAGTAACCTGGAGATCCAAAACCGTCAAACTACTATGGCAGACATTTTCGAACGTTTACTTAAAAACTATGGTCCCATTGGTCAGCATCGTGAACGCGCGCATGGCTATTTTGCTTTTCCCAAACTGGAAGGTGACATAGGCAGCCGGATGAACTTTCGCGGCAAAAACATGATCGTATGGAGCCTCAATAATTACCTGGGCCTGGCCAATCATCCGGAAGTAAGAAAAGCAGATGCGGATGGTGCCAAACAATTCGGACTGGCGTTGCCAATGGGCGCGCGTATGATGAGTGGAAACAGCAACTATCACGAGCAACTGGAGGCAGAACTTGCCGCTTTTGAGATGAAAGAAGATGCCGCGTTGCTGAATTTCGGCTACCAGGGAATGGTGAGCATAATAGATCTTTTATGTGGCAGGCATGATGTAATTGTATATGATGCCGAGAGTCACGCTTGCATTATTGATGGATTACGTTTACATCCCGGACATCGTTATGTTTTCAAGCATAATGATATGGATGATTTTGAAAAGCAATTGTTGCGTGCGACCAACCTGATTGAAAAACAAAAGTCAGGTGGTATACTTGTAATTACCGAAGGAGTATTTGGTATGGCTGGCGACCAGGGCAAACTAAAAGAAATCGCCGCCTTTAAAAAGAAATATGATTTCCGTTTGCTGGTAGATGATGCACACGGTTTTGGCACACTGGGAAAAACAGGTGCAGGTGCAGGCGAAGAGCAGGGTGTGCAGGACGATATCGACCTCTACTTCTCCACGTTTGCCAAGTCAATGGCATCTATCGGTGCCTTTATTGCAGGCGACAGGAATATCATCGATTACATACGGTACAATATCCGCTCGCAGATTTTTGCTAAAAGCCTTCCTATGCCGCTGGTAATTGGCAACCTGAAAAGGCTGGAGCTATTACGTACACAACCCTCATTGAAAAACAAATTGTGGGAAAACGCTCTTAAACTACAGAATGGATTAAAAGAAAGAGGGTTTGACATCGGTAAAACAGATTCAGTCGTTACGCCGGTGTACATGAAAGGCGGTGTGGAAGAAGCCACGGCAATGGTAATGGACATACGTGAAAATTATCATATTTTCTGTTCGATTGTAGTATACCCTGTTATTCCAAAAGGACATATTATCTACCGTCTTATACCAACTGCTGTACATACAGACGAGGATATTCAGGAAACACTCGAAGCTTTTTCTGCAACCAAGAAAAAACTTGATGCCGGCGAATACAAAGTTGAAGCCATCCCTGATATGGCAGAAGTAACCGGTAAAAGGTTTGACTATTTGACTGAAAGGCCTAAAAATAAATAAGTATAAACTACTACGAGCCACCTGTAAGGCCCTGCTTCGGTGGGGCTTTTACTTTACTATACGCACTTTTTTATGTACGGAAATGCATTCTCCATTGTTTCAAGTACATTTACTCCCTCCCGCAGGTTAAAGCGGATAAATATTAAAAACTGATTAAGTATGCGCAAACTCTTCGTTGTTCTGCTCCTAATTCCTATGCTGGCAATTGCCCAGAAAAAACAAATTACCCTTGAAGACATTTACAAAAAAGGAACCTTCCGTGGTGAATCAATACCCGGCTTTGCGGGTGAAAGTATCGACAGCTTTGTTACCGCATCCGATGTAAAGGATGAAGCTGGCAAAACTCTTCCACTCAGCGATTATTCATTAAGTGACGACAAAAAAAGAATTTTATTTTTTACAGGTCGCGAAAACATTTATCGCCGTTCCACAAAGGCATTTGTTTATCTACACGACGTAATTGCTAAAAAAACAAAAAAACTGGATGCTGAAAAAATCATGCATGCCACCTTCT
This sequence comes from uncultured Chitinophagaceae bacterium, assembly GCA_965652975.1. GTDB lineage: Bacteria > Bacteroidota > Bacteroidia > Chitinophagales > Chitinophagaceae > CADEDV01. Next base: position 26,777 of record CBFGYO010000008.1, read on the forward strand.
CACCCGATGGAAGACGAATCGCGTATGTAAAAAACAATAATCTCTTCCTTTATGACATTGCCACCAATAGCGCCCGTGCAATTACTACTGATGGCAAATGGAATCACATCATCAACGGCAATTGCGACTGGGTATATGAAGAAGAGTTTGAATTTACAAGGGCCTACGAATGGAGTCCTGGTGGGAACTATATCGCCTATTATCGATTCGACGAAACAAATGTAAAAGAATACCAGTTTACTCAATACGACAATACCTATAATAAACAATACACTTACAAATACCCGAAAGCTGGTGAGGAAAACTCCAAGGTAGAAATCCATATTTATGATATCGCCAATAATAAAGACGTAAAAGCTCAATATGAGCAAGGTGATATATATATTCCCCGTATCAAGTGGACAAGAGACGACAATTCGCTGGTGGTATATTGGATGAACCGCCACCAGGACAATCTGAAACTGTTGCTCACCAAAGCACAAACTGGCGCGAGCTCCGTATTATATGAAGAGAAGAACAAGTATTTTGTAGAAATCAACGACGACTGGTGGTATTTGAAAGATGGTAAGCATTTTCTATTCACCAGTGAAATGAATGGTTACCGTCATCTTTACCTGTATAGCCTGGACGGCAAAACAAAAACGCAGTTGACTAAAGGCAATTATGAAATTACTGACGTAAGCGGTGTGGATGAAGTAAATAAGCGCATCTATTATGTAATGGCTTACCCCCGCCCGATGGATCGCAATTTATTCGTTACTGACTTTAGTGGCAAAAAAACCTGGCAGCTTACTGAGGGAGAGGCCTGGCATCGCGTGGAACTGAATGATGCATTTACGCAATTTTACGATTACCGCTCAGATCTCAACACACCACAGGTGGTAACGCTCAATGATATCGTAGTTGACAAGAAAAAGAATATTGTCGCTAAGGCAGTGAAAACTGTTGGTGAAAACGCAAAGCTGAAAGCAAAGCTTGCAGATTATAATTTGAGCAAGGCAGAATTTATCCGCGTACCCAACAGCAAAGGTGATACACTTAATGGTTGGATGCTCAAGCCCGCAGATTTTGATGCTTCAAAAAAATATCCCGTACTCTTTTGCAACTATGGTGGCCCGGGTTCGCAACAGGTAGCGAACCGCTTCGGAGCCGTAAGCATGTGGCACCAGTTGCTGGCACAAAAAGGTTTTATAGTTGTAAGTATTGATAATACCGGCACGGGTTACCGCGGCGAGGAATTCAAAAAGAAAACTTATTTGCAACTCGGTAAATTCGAAATCGAAGACCAGATAGATGCGGCTAAATACCTTGGAGCCATGCCCTATGTAGACAAGGATAATATCGGTCATTGGGGCTGGAGCTATGGCGGTTTTATGAGTTCACTGGCTATTACAAAAGGTAGTGATGTATTCAGCGCGGCCGTGGCAGTGGCACCTGTTACCAACTGGCGCTTCTACGACAATATCTATACAGAAAGATACATGCGTACACCACAGGAAAATCCAAAAGGATACGATGATAATTCACCTATCAATTTTACAGACAAAATAAAAGGTAAATACCTGCTCGTACATGGTACGGCTGACGATAACGTGCATTTTCAGAACGCAACGCAGATGATAACTGCACTGGTAAAAAGCAACATTGATTTTGAAAGCGCCTATTATCCCAACAAGAATCACGGTATATCCGGAGGCCTCGATAATACCACCTTCCATTTGTGGAGCAAAATGACAAACTGGATTGTAGAGAACATGGGCAATAGTAATACGCAAAAGCCAAATCAGCCGGCGAAGCAGCCTAAAGCCTTCTAAGAGATAAAAGTTAAAAGATAAAAGTTGATCCAGGTTGGGGTCTCCGACCTGGATCAACTTTTATCTTTTATCTTTTAACTTTTATCTAAACAAAAAGCATCCTGAATAACCGGATGCTTTTTTTATTGGACCAGGGCCTTACTCTTTTAAGTGAAAAAAAAGAACCCCGACTCGAAAGTCGGGGGCCCTAATCAAAAACCATTAACCATTAAACCTTATCCTATGAAAATTCATGGCTAATATCGTTAATAATAATATAACGCAAAACATTTGGGTGTCATTTTTTACTCGTGCTGTTCCTTTTTTTTCTCATTTCATGAATTATTGATTATCCTCAATGCTGCAACAATGATTTTTGTAGTTCAAACTACTACATGGTTTTTCGAAGCACTTGCGAAGCAGTTGCACAAACGTTTGCGCAATTTCATCTACCTTAGGCAGTCTTTATGCAGTTTTGCTAAAGAAAAATGCAAATGAAAAAAATACTTGTCGCGATTACTGGAGCCAGTGGATCTATTTATGCAAAGGGCCTGTTGGATAAATTATCCCAGGCAAAAGCACAATGGTCGGAATTGTCGGTAGTGATGACAACGAATGCAAAAACTGTTTGGCAAACTGAACTTGGTGATTCGAAGTATGATCACTACCCCGCGAAGTTTTACGATACCGGTGACTTTATGGCACCGTTTGCTTCGGGATCGGGTAAATACGATACAATGATCCTTGTTCCCTGCTCGATGGGCACACTGGGACGTATCGCATCCGGGTTGTCGAACGACCTCATCACCCGCGCGGCCGATGTAATATTGAAAGAGAAAAGAAAACTCATATGCGTGGTGCGGGAAACGCCCTATAATCTCATTCATATCCGCAATATGGAAACATTGACGCTTGCAGGCGCCATTATCTGCCCGGCTACGCCCTCATTTTACAGCCGGCCACAAACATTAGAACAGGTAGCCGCTACCGTTGTAGATCGCGTATTGGATCTGGCAGGAATCGATATTTCGACTTTTCGCTGGGGAAGTTAGGAGCTTCGAGCCTCGAGCTTCGAGCTTCGAGCTGGGAACACGTGATTCGAAACTTTAGAGTTCTATTAATTTTATCGGTAAACCATAAACGAAATTCGTAAAATAAAAGAGTCTGTTACCAGCTAATTTTTAAGTTACGATTGAAGATTAAAGCTCGCAGCTTGTAGCCTGAAGCTATCTAATTCGCGCACTAATAGTCACCAACACCCCCGCACTATTCAATTGTACACTTCCCGCACCGACACCCGATAAAGGTAATTTGAGATATGGTTCTGCAGATAAAGAGAAAGTTTTGCTGAGCTTCCTTGTATAGCCACCAGAAACCGATAACACGGAAAACAGGTTGGTGTTTTCATTATTATATGTTGTCTGATGTGTATAGGTAGTTCCATTGTTATACTTGTACACGTAATCATATGTTTCCTTCTTCATGATATAGGACGAAAGGCCTGTTGACGCAAACCAGTTGTGATTCTTTGTTGCACCGAAGTTGTAAGCAAACGTCAATGGTATCTCATATACCTTGCAATCAGCATCAATTCGATTCAGGTAATTGTAGTTGGGAAAACTGGGACTGTTTTTATATTCATCGGGTTTCGCAGTATATATCTTACTGGCAGTATAAAAACCGGTGCGTATGGTAAATCTTTCCTTGAATGTATAAGCAATGCCCACTCCCAACACGGGTTGCACCTTTCCCCAATCGTCAGTGCCCACTGCACTAATATCGGGTCCTGCTGAAAAGCTTACTGCGAGGCTATTACCTTTCGCCTTTTTTTCGCGAGGGTTAGCAACTTCATCATTTGGTTGCGCCTTATCAATGGGCTTTTCCTCTACGCTAGTAGTTGCTGGCGGCAGTGGCTGAGCCGGCGTTGCAGCCGCGACTTTTTCCTGGCTATTATTTATTAACTCAGGGTTCGACTTAGTTTCTCCTGAAACAGTGGGAGGATTCTTGACCGTACCGGGAATGATAACGTCAGCGGTAACATTCATTTCATCGATTGCTGGCTTATTACCCACATCTGTTGTGGAGGCAGCTTGCTTTTTAGCTCGTTTTGCTTTCGGTGGAGCTGTAGTAGTGGTCTCGAATTGTCCGTCGGTAACAAGTGAACTATTTTTTCCTGGAAGTAATTTACTGTTTGCGGGTTCCGAGAACGTTGCCGGTTTGTTAGATGCTTCGGGAGTCGAAGGCTTGATGGTACGAGACTGGCCTTCTTTCGTGATTGAAGTAGGTGTAGCAGGTTCTGAGGTTTTTTGTTCGTTAACATGTACATCATTATTTGCAACTGCCTGCTTCGGCTGCCATGGTTTATCGAAATACATCCAGGTGGCTCCACCGAGCACAACGAAGGCCAGTAAAAATAGTATGAATCCCCTCCTGTCCCTTTTTTGTTCAGGAAGGTGGGTGTTCAGCAATCCTTCCATTTTAGACCATGCTTTTTCATTATAAGCCGGGTGATGGTGATCCGCTGCATCCCTTATCTTTTTATCGAAATCTTCAGACTGCATTTTTAGCCGCTTCCGTTTGGTTTTGTTTAAATAGTATTTTCTGTAACTGTCTTCGTGCTTTGGAAAGGTTTGACTTGGACGTGCCAGTTGAAATTCCTAATTGTTCAGCAATTTCGTCGTGACTAAGCCCTTCTATAATGAACAGGTTAAGTACTGTCCTGTACCCGGGTGAAAGTTCCTGTATACCGTTAATTATTTCATCATACGAAAGTTTATCAAGGGCATCTTCACCATGCGAAGGCACTTGTATCACCACCTGGTCGAGGTCCATTACAAATCTGTGCTTATTGAACTTCCGGAAATGGTCGATCGCTGTATAAACCATGATCTTTCGCAGCCATCCTTTGAAGGAGCTAACCACATCCGCATAGGCTGGACTGTAATGGTGTACTTCTTTAAATACTTTCAGGAATCCGTCATTCAGAATCTCAACCGCGTCTTCTTCATTGCTCGTGTAACGGTCACAAACGGCCATAGCATAACCGTAGAAAGAGTTGTAAATAATTTTCTGGCTCTCCCTTTTGTTCAGGGCGCAAGCCCCAAGATGATAGGTCAATTCTTCTGCAGACAACAAGTGTTCTAAAGGTTTCATCACCAAATCGGTAAAAGGGTAACAAAGGTTGCCAAACGTCTATTACAAGTTAGGAAATAGAGATAAAAGATAAAAACTAAAAGATAAAAGTTTATAGATCAGTCTTTTCGTAATATCCGGTAATGTTTTTCCCTAATAATGACAATACCCAAGTTGCCCGGCCATCTCCGTTTAAGGCACTTTTATCTTTTATCTACGAGGGCCATTACTTTCATTCTTAGCTCCCTCAAAGGCACCGGCGTATTACAAAGCAGCACATAAAAAATTCCGCTTTCGGGGTACCAGCAATAGTCGCTGATAAAACCTCCCTGCGAACCCGTATGTCCGATCATTTGTTGTTCAGCGTCTTTTATAATAAACCAGCTAAGGCCGAGTCTTGACGGCAGTTTTTCCTTCCACTCTTTTAAAGGATAGACTCTTCTTGAGAGGTCAATAGTCTGGGCCGATAAAAAGCGATGTTCGTGTATAGCTTTTTCATATTTCCATAATTCTTCTACGTTGCTCCAAATACCTCCATTGCCAGCAGCCGCAAATGTGGGTTCCTCGCCATAATCAAGTTCGCTAAACTTACCGGTTCCATCTTTCACATACGCATGAGCAACTCCTGTTGCCGGGTGCGGTCCATCGGTGATGGTGGATTGAAGCATACCTGCAGGTTTAAAAATATTGTCGGATATATACTGCTGCCATTTTATGCCCGTTACTTTTTCAATGATCAGCGCAAGACCATTGAATGCAGGGTTGGAATACTGGTACTGGCTACCGGGTGCAAATAGCAGCTCCTGGGTAGCTTTGATCGGTGCCCAGTTTTCCTCGTCTTTGGCCGTGAGATAAAACTCGTTTTCCTCCTTCACCTTTCGGCTATCCGGCAAGCCAGACGTATGCGTGAGCAGGTGAAAAAGTTTTACCTGCCTGGCAATAGCTGCATTGCTGAAATCAGGAAAATACTTGTACAAATCATCATCAATCGACAACTTTCCCTCCTGCGCCAATTTCAGAATACCATAGCTTACAAATGTTTTGCTGATGGAGCCTGTATTGAAAACGGTCTTGGTGGTAATTTTTTCTTTTGTTTGTATGTCTGCAATACCAAACGCCTGCTGGTAAATAATCGATCCGCTTTTAACGAGTAAAACAGCGCCACCTGGCTTATCATCCGAAAAATAGGTTTGAAACAGAGAGTCGAGCGAAGAAGCAATCATATTATTGGGTGTTTGGGAATTAGCGTGTCCAAACGCGAGCAATGCGGCAAAAAAATAAAAGGGTATTCCTTTATACTTACGATTAATCATTTCCAGGATAATATTTTATTACAGTCTTCCTGTTAGCAACAGTTTTCCAGGCAGTAGTAAGGGCATCCATCAACATAGGCTTCTTAACTTTTTTCAAATTGACAAAAGTAGCGCCCTTTCTCCCCCACCCTCCCGGCACGGGAAAAATAACGGTATCGTCGTACGAACAAAATACGGACTGATCTACCAGGGAAAGCTTCACCATCATAAGGTTTTTTCCCTCGTGCAACGACGCAAATATTTTTTTATTAATACGGAAATCAGGTGTTTCAAAATGACTTTTTTCTTCCACTTCGGGCAGTGATAAAGCTGATTGCCGGGCAGTTGCAATAGAGACCATAACCATTAAGGTATGAAATCAATGGTTTTTAGCAAGGATTTTGCTGTATTGTTCCCGTTCCCGACATCATTACCCGAAAGTTTTTAATTCAAACCTGAAATATGAAAAAACAAGTTTTAACCCTCTGCGCCTTATTCCTGTTCTTTACATCATTTAGCCAGTTAAAAACCACCACCATTTGTCCCGCAATCAGTGTGGATCTGCTGGCCGGCAAAGTAAACGGCATGGAGCCAGACTTTACGCAGGGCCAGATCAAAAAAGCCCTTCCCTGCTTTACCGGTGAAGAGGCCGAAAGCAAAACTGCAAAATGCGGTGGCGGCATTTTTTACAAGGACAAAGACATCTATTTTTATACCGCCAGGGATTACGTGGAAATCGGCCCCTCATTCAAAGGCAAACTGAGCCTTCCATTGATGGGTGCAAGTAGATCCGGTCTTTTTAAATTATTAGGTAATCCCAGCATTAAAGATGTGAACTGGGATGCATTCACTACCGCTTACGGTATAATGATCCTTTACTATTCAAAGGCTGGCAAAGTAAATAAAATACAGTTTAGCAGCCAGTCCGCCGAAACCATTAATCTGTGCGAGTAATCACAATATCCGCACTTCCGTCCGGCGGTTCAATTGTCGTCCTTTATCAGTAGCATTATCCGCTATTGGCTGACCGGCACCATATCCTTTTGCGGTAACCCGTGCGGCTTCCACACCTTTTTTAAGTAGATAGGTGCGGATAGCATCGGCACGTTGTTGGGACAGTAACAGGTTGTCGGCATCTGCGCCAACATTATCAGTATGTCCGGCGATTTCTATGCGCACCGATTCTTTGATTTTCATGAAGTCAACCAATTCGTCCAACTCATGAAAGGATTCAGGTCGCAACGAAGCTTTTCCGAAATCAAAATGCACATGATCGAGTGTATAACTTTTGGCAAGGTTGAATTTTACATTCACAAGAAAAGGCTCCGTGTAATATTCATCCGGACCCGGAGCGGGAATATCGATCGTACTATACTTTGTAGTATCCGTCATTGCTTTTACAGTAATTGTATAACGGCTACCAACAGGTAGCACCAGGCTAAACTTTCCATTTGCATCGGAGCGGCCAGCATAAAGTTTACTGGATTTATCACTTTTAAAAAAGATCTGTTCACCTTTCGAAGGCTTTCCCCGCATATCTGTAACGACAACATTAACGGGTGCAAAACCGTCCTGCGTAGTGTCGGTAGTCTGGCATCGCACATTATGATTAAGGAAATATATAAACAGCAAGGTTAGCGTTATTCGAAAGAGCATATGGTGGATTTATTATGGCAAAAAACGTTGTCGATAATGATATATTGCACTAATTATACATGTCGCAATGAACGACTTTATAACACTTCTTCTCCTTTACTCTTTCAGACTCCCAGCCTGCTCTTTCGAGCTCCCACCCTAATTCGCCTCATGCCATTCATGTGTTGTGCTATGTGAAATTAACTGCCATCTTCCGGCCCGCAATGCATATACCCTTAGATATCGAAGATGATACCTGTCTGTTTTGTCTTTATTGACCCGTTCGATCGACATCTTGCCTTTCACTATTCCCACGCCCGGATGTAATTCCACTTTCACTGAATCATGCAATCGCTTTGGATAATTGTTGCGTCCGACTGTTGTCAGCCAACCCGTTTTGCCTTCTACCTTTCCGCTACCGTGGCTAAAAACAAAATCAGTTGCATACAGGCTATCGAGTGCAACTGTGTTTCTTTGTACTACCAGGTCGTCAATCCGCTGGTTGAGCGTTACCAGCAAACTACTATCCTGCGCACGCAATCCTCCCGCAATTATGGTTAAGAAACCAATGCAAATAAATTTTTTCATAAACGCTATAAGGAATTTTTTGTAAGTGTTTAAATAGTCACAGCTAAAAACTACCAACTTTTATCTTTTAACTTTTATCTTTTATCTATTTACATTCTACTCCATATCTACATTTCCATCGATAAACTTCAGGTTATACTTGAATTGTGAAAGCCGCCAGCCACGATTGGTTTTTTCGGCTTTGAGATCGTAACTGCCAGTAAAGCTGCGAGTATTTCCTTTACTGGCGCCTTTTTTATAATGAAGAGCAACAGCATAAGCATAAATATCGGCGTTATTACCCTGCACGGTTACGAGGTAGTGACCAGCCTGGTGATGTACCGCATCGAGCCCGGTAAAACCAATCCGCCATAAATCACAAATTTCCGAAGCGGGTAGTGTTGCTACTTCGCCGCCGCCAGCACTCGTCATATCGAAAAGCACTGTTGGCAAAAACACTTCCTCCTGCAAACGCTTCCATTGACGGCTATCGCAAAACATAAATAATTTGTTGGCCAGTTCGATTAATTCCAGTTTATCTGTTGTAATATCGTTTTGTGTCATGGTAATTATTCAATTGCAGGGTGAAATTAATTTATTTAAAGAAATGCTGTCTTAATTACCGGCAACTTATTGCTAATGGAAACCATTCTTTATATCGTTATTGCTGTAGCTGTAGTAGTGTTGCTATTGTTCTTGATTTTCACTTCCTACAAAAAGCCTAAAGTAAGGGCCATCCTGCCCTTGCAATATGTTGCCCTGCTGGAAGCAAATGTGCCCTTCTACAAAACGCTTGATGATGGAAAGAAAAAAGAATTTTGCAACCGGGTGCAGGCTTTTCTTTCAGAGGTAAAAATCACCGGGGTCAAAACTGAAGTAGAAGATCTGGACAGGGTGCTGGTTGCCGCTAGCGCCATCATCCCCATTTTTGGTTTTCCTGAGTGGGAATATATCAATGTAAACGAAGTATTGATTTATCCCGATTCATTCAACCACGATTTTGAACAAAAAGGAGCCGATCGTAATATCCTGGGCGTAGTAGGTGAAGGTGCATACGAAGATCTCATGATACTATCCCAGCATGAACTTCGCCAGGGGTTTCTCAACAAAAGTGGAAAAACAAACACTGCCATACACGAGTTTGTACACCTGATCGACAAAACTGATGGCAGTACCGATGGCATCCCCGAATCTATTTTAGAACGCCAGTACGTGCTCCCCTGGCTCAACCTGGTGCAGCGACAAATGAAACAGATTCTGGCCAACCGGTCGGATATTGATCCTTACGGGGCAACCAACCAGGCTGAATTTCTCGCAGTGGTGGCTGAATACTTCTTTGAGAGGCCCGACCTTCTTCAAAATAAACACCCGCAATTATATGAACTGCTGGCGAAGATTTTTCAACAGCGTCCGGGGGCTGGGAGCTCAAAAGACTAAAGGGGTATAATGGAGGGGTTCGTTACTGCCTACAGAGCTATTCAATCCATGACTTCTATTCCAAGATCTTCTTGCCTTATCATTTCGGGTTATTAGCTTCATCAAGCAAATCCTGCTGTTGGTCAAACGAATTTTAAATCGCCTCCCTGTTGACGTTACTTTAGGTTGTTCACATCAATTAATTCAATCTAAAAAATACGTTATGCGAAAAATTCTTAAATCCAACATGATTTTCCTGGGCTTATGTGTGGCAATGCTCAGTGCTTATACCCCAATGCCTGGCGGCGAAGGTTTTGAAATCTACCTCAACAACAAACTCGTATTGCAGAAATACAATAGCGACATAAAGCAGGTAGCTACTCTGCAGCTCGACAGGCGAAATGCAAATGATCAGCTTTCAGTAAAGTATCATCATTGCGGAAAAATTGGAAAAGACAGGGTAATTACTGTAAAAGATGAAAAAAACAAAATCCTTCGCCAGTGGCACTTTGCAGATGTCAATACCGTGCAGGGTGCAATGACCTGCAACGTAAAGGAGATTTTAAGCCTGGAAAAGCTAAAAGCAAACGAGCTTAAATTATATTATGCATCTTCCGAACTCCCCGCAGGAAGGCAACTAGTGACCATTATCTTTAGTGATAAGGCTTCCTATGTAAGTAGATAAAAGTTAAAAGATAAAAGGTAAAAGTTCATTGAGGTCGGAATATCTGACCTTAATGAACTTTTATCTTTTAACTTTTATCTATCCCTAGTTCTTATCCTTCGACGTAGAAGTTATAGTCGAGCCCGAACTATTCTTGGGGTGTCGATCGATTCCGACTACTTTTTTATCGTGTGCTGTTTTTGGATTGATCCAGGCCTTACTCGCCGTGCCATGCGGATAGCCCGGAAAATCCTGGTCAATATGTGGGTCAGGGTTTTGCTGTATACCAGCTTTATCTGCTGATACCACACCTGCATGCCGTTTACGCATGAGGTATTGAGTGAATCGTCTTTCTTTCATATCCCGTTTTTTTAAATAATCGATTTTCATAAAGAAATAACCTGTTTTTTTTAATATGTTCGTCATTAGTACCGGTTTAACTGAATCGGAGAAGATGAGGATATTTTTACCCATCACCCGTTACTCCTGCATTACTTTTTTTACATTTTGTATTCGTTTACAACCTCTTCTAAGTATCTATTTTAAAATATCATGCCAGCTCTTAGTGATTAGAAGCTGTTTGTCTAACTGCAATATTGTATAGAATGTTTTACGCTAAACAGCATTTCTCTGTTAAATAATAGTTACCCGAGTGGTATAGTTTGTGCACATCCTAAGAAAAATACATTTATGGGAACGATAAAAAGCCTTTACGACCAGCAGGCAGTTGAAAAAATCAGGGAAATGGCGGACGAAAAAATCTGTCTTTTTTGTACCTATCAAAATAATGAGATAGCATCGCGACCAATGAGTACAGCCGGTATCGATGATGATGGTACAATGTGGTTCTTTAGCCAGAAGGACAGTGAAAAAAATGAGCAACTTCGACTAGAAAATAAGGTGTATCTTATGTATATTGATCAGGACAAACACCACTATCTGTCCCTAACTGGCACCGCCGAAGTGGTGGAGGATCGCCAAAAAGTAGATGAACTTTGGAATGGTTTCCTTAAAGCCTGGTTTGAAGAGGGAAAGGACGATCCCCAAATATCATTGATCAAAGTAACGCCTGAAGAAGGACATTACTGGGATACGCAGAATGGCAAGTTGGTAACGTTGATCAAAATTGCAATGGCAGCCGTTACAGGAAACCGTGATAAGGATGGAAGCCTGGAAGGCGATATCCGATTGTAGAGCTAACAATACCCATTAAATATAACAGTGGCCATTCAGATCACCGAAGATATCAGCATACCCCAGAAACAGCTTGAAAAGATCATCGCCGATCCTCAAGCTACGGCCAAAGCTGTCAACCTCGTATACGTTAGTGATTCGCAGGAAGGCATCGTTAGGCTGCGATCGGGCAAGGCTTTCAAATACCAATACCGGAAAAAGTTGTTGCGCGATAAAGCCCAACTGGATCGCATCAAATGCCTGGTACTGCCACCGGCCTGGGAAAATGTATGGATATGTGCAAAGGAAAACGGTCACCTGCAGGCTACGGGTACTGACGCCCGTAAACGAAAACAATATAAGTACCATCATCTCTGGAACCAGTTACGTAATCAGACAAAATTTTATCGCCTGCTGCAGTTTGGCAAAGCGCTTCCAAAAATCAGGGAGCAACTGGCAAAAGATCTTGCAAAAAGCGGCATGCCGAGAGAAAAAGTACTGGCAGCCGTAGTAGCATTAATGGAAAAAACCAGTATTCGTATCGGCAGCGGCATCTATGAAAAAATGTATGGCTCATTTGGTCTTACAACGCTCAAAAATAAACATGTCAATATCAACGGTAGCCAGGTAAAGTTTACATTCAAAGGCAAAAAAGGTATCGATCATGATATCAGTATCCGGAGCAAACGACTGGCAACTATTATCAAACATTGCCGCGATATACCGGGTAAGGAACTGTTCCAGTATTATGACGAAAAAGGAGAAAAACAAAGCATTGACTCGGGCATGGTCAACGATTACATAAGGAATATCGTGGAAGACGATTTTACGGCAAAAGATTTTCGCACCTGGGCAGGTACGGTCCAGGCACTGGCAGCATTTACCGAATTACAACCCTTCGAAACGGCGTCTGATGCAAAAAAGAATATCATTGAAGTACTGGATAAAGTGGCCAAACACCTGGGCAATACAAGAACAGTTTGCAAAAAGTACTATGTTCACCCATTCCTCCTTACATTATATGAACAGAAAAAGCTCGCAAAATATATGACCAAGCTGCCACGAATCAAATCCGATAAAGACACCGTGACGGGTATGGCGCCGGAAGAAAAATTACTTTTGAAAATCCTCGAAAAAGCGAATTGAGTGTAGAGAAATGTTGCGGCATGCTTCTTCTATCACCAATCCTCATAAAGAGAAATCCGGAAGTCGACACGCAATGTGTTTACTTCCGGATTTTCTTTAATAAATCTCTACCGCTAACTTAATAGCCGCGAATATAATTTTCAAGCTCTGTACGGCTTGTCTGGCTACTTAAAACCTGGCTCACCTGAGCGAAATAATTATTTGGATCTACTATTTGCTTGTAAGCTGATTTTGCAAGCGTCAACCTGTTACTTTCCGAACTTACCAGCTCAATCAATTTTTTCGCCTGGGCAGTGGTAAAATAATAGGCAGTGTTTGCAAACGTATTGCTTAACAAACTCATTTTTGCACCAAGTCCCCATGTATTTTGAACCGTTCTATACATTTCATTGTACGATTCATCGGTCATTGCCTGGCGCACTGGTGGATAAGTGGAACCTGTACCACCGCTATAACTATTCACATAATTTGCTAATTCATTCCTGCTCGCCTGGCTGCTGAAAATATCATACATCTGTGTAAAGTTGTTAGGATCGGTAATCGTTCTATATGAAGATTTCGCCAATTCCAAACGATTTACTTCCGCACTTACCAGTTGTATAAGTTGTTTTGCCTGTGCCGTTGTAAAATAGTAGGAAGTATTGGCAAAAACTTTTCTCAACTCGTTCAGTTCTGCACCCGGAGCCCATTCGGCTTCCACCTGGCGATAAAGTGTATTAAAGCTTGCGTCTGACATCGGTGTCCTATATGTAGGATTTGTTGGGTTTGGAACAGTAGAGGTGCCGCTCACGTAAGAATTAATATACGCTGCCAGGTCATTTCTGGCTGCGGTTGTATTGAGCAGATTACTTACCTGGCTGAAATTACTTGCGTCTGTAATTCCCCTATATGCCGTCTTTGCAAGTATCAACCGATCATTTTCCGAAGATTGCAAAAGTATTAGTTGCCTGGCCTGGCTCGAGGTAAAATAGTTGTTAGTATTAGCAAAAGCATCAACAATATAATTCATCCTCAAAGAAGAGTTATACTGGTTTTGTGCAGCCTGGTAAATGTTAGAAAAGCTGGCATTGCTCATCGGACTCATATATGCGTTGTGTGAGCTGGATGAAGCAGTACCATAGTTGTAATTATAATTGTTTACATAGGCTGTAACTTCATTAATACCTGCCTGGCTATTGAGCACATCATACAACATTGAGAAATTCTCTGCATCTGTTACTTTCAAATAAGATCTTTTCAGGAGCTCCACCCTGTTAGGCTGGCTTGTTACCTGCATTATTAACTGCTCGGCCTGGCTACTAGTAAAGTAATTATTTGTAGTTCCAAATGCATTGTACACCATGCTGTACTTCGAAGACTGCCTGCTTTGTCTCTTTACATTATTGAGAAGCGTATTAAAGGTAGTAGAGCTCATCGGAGTCTTATACTGTGCGGGATGATTGGAGACATTCGTTGCCTTGGATTTTACTTCCCGCAACTGAACAGCGCCGTTGTTACGCACTGTGATTTGCATGTCATATCCCGTCCTTACTTTGAATGAAGTGGAAACGTTCTCATCATCCACGTTATCGTTGGGATTGCCATTTACTACTTCCAATGTGTGTTGCCCTAGTGCGAGTCCCGGAATCACCATGGGTGTCCTGTTGGCATTTGGCGCGGCCTCGATGGTGTATACTGTACCGTCGATCGAGATCTGCTTATTTCGGTTGCCCATCACGGTTACCGTAACTGTTTGGGCAATTGCTGATATAGTTAGAAAAGAACTTACCAGCGCGATTAAAATAGTTTTCATATAATTCTGTGTTTAATAATTATTGATGTAAACAAGTAAATCAAAGGCTATACCAAGCAGAGTGCATCTTAGTGGTAGAAAAGGGGATTTAAATACACAAGGACTTTATAAATATCTATCTCACTCATTTGCATGCATTAATACATGCTCGTGAGGATAAATTACCCCTCTTATTTACATCATGGCTTGAAACTTGAATGTAGCATTGCATGGACAATTACCAATTAAAACTGGAAGCACCCTGGGAAGAAGTAAAAGAACAATTAAAGGAGGTGAATAATGCCCTTACTGATGAAGATCTTGATTATGAGCCTGGACAGGAACGGCAATTATTGGAACGGTTGGCGAAAAAGCTCGGAAAGAGTGTTCAGGATGTGAAGGGATGGATCGAGAGCGTTTCGTACAATAAGGGAATTGCCTCCTGACGAAAAACAAATAGGAGTTCAACTTTTATCCCTGTCAATTAATAACCGGTTAAATTTCTGCAGTTCAGAAATTTCAATCGCGGTAAGTGGTTCGTTATTCTCAAACTTGGAGCGGAAGAATAAAACTCTTTTGTGTTGAGGATATTTTTCAAGGATCATATTTATCATCTGCCCTGTCGATTCATCCTTTTCATAAAGTGGGGTGGGTGGTGGCAGAGGCGACCTGAAGCGGGTATGTTTTTTTAAAATTATGGCTTCCAGTGTGGCAAGCCTGCCCGGAGCAATTGATTTGCTTTTCGACGCTTTACCGTATAAACCCTGCAATTGTTTTTTACTCAGTCCGCCCCTCTCCTGGTATTGTTGTAGCAGGCTCTGTATAAAAGTGGAATCCGGTTGCTCAGTTGCAATCGTTTTTAAAATATCCAGTACTACATCTACATCGGGATTAATGCGTGCCATAGCTGTGAAAATACAGAAATACAGCGCACCCTTTGCTTTGGCACTATTTTGACCGCTATTTAAAAAAAAGATATAAGCTATGAAACGAGATGGAGCAAGGGCTAGTTTGTGGCAGGATACCGCAGGCGACTACACTAGCAAAGAAACTAACAATGCACACAGAAATTTCGATGTGATAATTGCAGGTGGTGGTATCACTGGTATAACTACCGCATTATTATTGCAAAAAAAGGGGTTATCCGTCATGGTTGCCGAAGCACATACACTTGGCTTTGGAACTACAGGTGGCACTACAGCTCACCTCAATACTTTCATGGACACCCCCTATAATACAATGCAGAAAAAATTCGGGGAAAATGATGCACAATTGGTTGCAGATGCTGTTAGGGAAGCATTAGCGCTTATAAAAAATAATATAGAAACCCATAATATTGATTGTGGGTACAAGCAGCTTGATGCGTTTCTTTTTGCGCAGGATGAAAAACAGGTAGATGAACTTGAAGAAATTTTTAAGGCTACACGGCAATGTGGCGTAGATGTGGAATGGTCCAACCAATTGCCCGTTCCAATATCATTTGAGAAAGCCGCACGATTCCCCGGGCAGGCAACCTTCCACCCAGTACGATACCTGCAGGCATTGGCAGAAGCTTTTGAAGCTGCAGGTGGAGTATTAATGGAAGAATGCCGGGTGGTGGGAGTGAAAGAAGGTGATCAACATACCGTTACTACCAGTTGTGGAGATTATTTCGCAAAACATTTTATTTACGCTACGCATATACCACCAGGGGTGAATCTTTTACATTTTCGTTGCGCACCCTATCGTAGTTATGCAATTGCAGTAAAATTAAAATCGGAGTCTGACTACCCCAATGCCTTGGTTTATGACATGTATGATCCTTACCACTATTATCGTACGCAGGAAATAGATGGCGAATTATATTTTATTGTGGGTGGTGAAGATCATAAGACCGGGCATGAAACAAACACAGAAAACTGTTTCCGGAAACTTCATGCACATATCGACTCTCATTTTCCCGTGGAGTCTGTTTCCAATAGCTGGTCATCGCAGTATTATGAACCTACAGATGGATTGCCTTATATCGGCAATCTTCCGGGGCATCCGTCCAATATGTATGTGGCTACCGGCTTTGGAGGAAACGGGATGATCTATAGTTCGGTGGCTGCAATTACATTAACGGATATGATTGTAAACGGGCAAAGTCGTTTTGAAGATGTGTTTGATCCAAACAGGATAAAGATAGTAGCCGGTTTTAGCAATTTCATGAAAGAAGCTGCTGATGTCGTTGGAAAATTATTAGGAAAAATAGTACCAGCCGAAAAATTGCCTGAGTTGTCTGAACTCGCACCAGGCGAAGCCAAAGTGGTAAAATTTGAGGGACACCGGCTGGCATTATATAAAGATGAAGAGG
This sequence comes from uncultured Chitinophagaceae bacterium, assembly GCA_965652975.1. Taxonomy (GTDB): domain Bacteria; phylum Bacteroidota; class Bacteroidia; order Chitinophagales; family Chitinophagaceae; genus CADEDV01. The sequence continues at coordinate 43,701 of CBFGYO010000008.1, forward strand.
GATCGATACATGCCCTGAATTCTGCATGCACACATATCAAGTGTGATGTAGCATGGAACAATGCTGAAAAAACCTGGGATTGTCCATGTCATGGTTCGAGGTTCAGCTATACGGGTGAAATGCTTACAGCACCTGCAAGAAAAGACCTGGAAAATGTGGAGATCATGAAGACAGAAGATAGCCGTGTGTAAGAGATAAAAGTTAAAAGATAAAAGATAAAAGTTGTTTTAGGTTGAAGATACCTAAGTATACTATGATAATTTTTGTGACTATGAGTCTATGTGGTAAGGCTATGCCTTCAATCATCGAACTCCAAAACGGGAAGCCATAATCTTACCACATAGAATCATAGTCACAAAGATCATCATAGAGAATACATAGGCAGAAAAAAAGCACCCATTTAGAGTGCTCGACCTTAAGTAACTTTTATCTTTTAGTTTTTAACTTTTATCTCCTTTTGGTCTGGCATGCTTTTGATAGAAGTTTTTTTATGTTCAAAAAGGTTGACATAAAGGCGACACTTATATTTGGCTCACTGGCAGCGGTAGTGTTTTGCATTCCTATTTTTTTCTTTATTCAACTCGCCGAGTATCGAGGTGCGTGGCTATTATACCTGGGGAGTTTTTTCTTCATGGCTGTGGTTTCTTATCACATCTTCCGGGACAGTAAGAAAAGAGGTGACAATGAAAGCACGGTTGCTCTTGTATTCAATTCTCATATGGTGACCATCGCAGGTATTATTGTAGCCTGTATTTTATGTTTCATAATTCTATCGCTGGCTGTACCGGGATACCTGGGAAAAGGAATGGCTGACAAAGTACTTACGGGCGAGCCGGCTAATTCATTGAAGGATAAAACTGATGGTCTTAGCCTCGACGTCTTCATGGCAGCAACCATTATCAATTTCAGTGTAGGCTCTTTTGTAAGTATCATTTTCCCATTTTACATAAAAAGAAATCAAACGCGTGACAGGAGAGAGCCGAAGCCACTACATCAAAAAGGCAGACGTTGATAGTTGGTTGTTTTACGTTAGTGGCACAGTAATATCACTTGTATAATCTACTTAATTAACTTTTTTTCACAATCCCACTTATGACTTAAAGAGGGAAATTTTGTCTTACTATGAGAAAAGTTATACTCAGTATTCGAAGGTTCCTCTTAAAATAAAAAGGCTGAGTTTTTGCATTCCTAATTCAAACGACATGTGATGGGAGCATTAATCCAAACAGCTATGATAATCGATGACGACGAGGACCTAAGCCAGGTACTGGCCATGATTCTTGAGTCGAGGAAGATACATACGATGAGCGTACACAGTCTTTCTGAGGCCAGGGACTGCCTGACCTACTTAAAACCTTCCATAATTTTCCTGGACAACAGCTTTCCGGATGGCCTGGGGATCAATTTTATCCAGACTATCAAATCGGCTGATGAAGAAATAAAAATTATCATGATGACGGCGGATTCAGCTACCTGGATAGAGGAAAAGGCCCGAGAAGAAGGTATTGACGGGTTTCTGCGCAAGCCGATAACCATGAAAAATATAGTTGGAGCCCTGGATCGCCTGAGGGTTTAATTTTCAATACTATAACCGTATCCGATACTTCAATTGCCCCACGATTGAATAAGCCGTTTGATAAACGATACCTACCGTTTGCTAAACGGCGCTTGATATATCCGGAAATCTCTGCAACTTGATACCCGAAAGCAATTTTTAACAAAACATAAAAAAAATTTGGTGGTAAGGAAGATATATATGTAGATTTACCACCGTTTAATACGTTCTAATACTCCTGTTCAATATCCCCTTTTAAATCAACAAGGCTTACGTAGCATATCCTATCTGATCTTAAATAAGTAGATGAGGTTAAGTTGATTTTTTCCTCTGAACTAGCAGCACCTGATTCTACCCCCTGAAATTTTCATTAATAATTAAGGCTTTACCATTAATAGTGCTTGATCTGCAACAGATCATTCTATACAGCTATCCACCCAAGGTTAACATTCCCGCCTGCCCCTTGAATTGATCGAAAATTCATTCTACCACCTAAAATCAAAGTGTATGGAAGTTACTACATGCAAACAGGAGCTTGCTCTCTTTCAGAAGCTCAAGACCCTTAATGTACCCCGACAGTGCCGCTGGCTTCTGTTATTGCTGGGTACATTTTTCATTAACACACTATCCTTTTCTCAGACGGCTGAAAATCCTCAGCAGGGATCAAACGGAAGTGCTGACGACCCTCACGCAGTTACATTCCAAAATGGTAACCTGCATTCGGGCAATGCACACTTCCTGGAAGGACACTCTATCCCCTATCACCTGGTGATGACCGGACTTACGCCCGGCAACCAGTATATCTTAAGGATAGGAATGGATGCCCTGGAAGGTGGTGCCGTAGCGATCGACTACGTCACGAGTATTTTTAACCTTACCCCTCACACGTTTTTCGGCCACGCCGCTGAAACGATCAATCCTCTTGAGGGAACTGGTTATACAGAGGCCACTTTTGGTGCAGGTAACATCAAATTGGCCCCCATTCCCGCACCAACCCATTCGCCACAGGCAATGGGCATTAGTGATTTCTTTGGTGGTGGTACCTGGGTAAACCTGGATGCTGCTAAAAAGAACCTGCTTGTGTATGGTGCCAGTGCAGTAGGTACGTTGACTTACGAAGCATCAGCTTTCAACCCTGCACTTATCGGTACTAATACTACCGCACCGATTTATATTAATATTCCTTTTACTGCCAGTGGTACCATTGCCGTGGTTGCATGGGGTGGGCACATTGCATCCCAGCTCGACTACGGTCTTGAAACTACTGCTGCAACTGAAATACAGGGAGCTCCTTACCACTCCCGTCGTTCCGGTTTCTTTGATGGAACTGGTACTATCATTTATGCAAATGAAGGTGCTGACCGTTCAGTTCAGATCGATGCGATCGTGGTTTGCGTAGTAACACCTGGTGTAATTGGTGGAACACAATCTGTTTGTTCAGGTGGTGATCCTTCGGTATTAACCAATGTAACAGCTGGTACGGCTACAGGTGCTCTTACCTATCAGTGGCAAAGCAATACCACTGGTTGTGGTGGTACATTTGTAGATATAGTTGGAGCTACCAGTGCCACATATGATCCTCCAGCCGGAGCTACCGTTACAACATATTATCGAAGGGTAACCTTTAGCGATGGCGAGTGCAGTGATTTTAGTAATTGCGTTACAGTTACTGTTACACCTAATCCAGGTGCACCAACCGTTACAGGTGGTTCACGTTGCGGACCAGGTGTAGTTGCGTTGAGTGCTGGCGGTTGTGCTGGTACACTTACATGGTACAATGCTTCATCTGGCGGTAGTGTTGTGAATACAGGTACTACCTTCTCACCAAATGTTGCAAGCACTACCAGTTATTGGGTAAGCTGCACCGTTAGTGGATGTGAAAGTGCAAGAACACAGGTTACTGCTACAGTAGTTGCAATTCCGGGTGCACCAACCGTTACAGGTGGTTCACGTTGCGGACCGGGCATAGTAGCGCTTAGCGCGGGCGGTTGTGCCGGTACGCTTACATGGTATGATGCTTCTTCTGGCGGTAGTGTCGTTAATACGGGTACCAGCTTCTCACCAAACGTAGCTGTTACAACCAGCTATTGGGTTAGCTGTACTGTGAATGGTTGCGAAAGCGCCCGGACACAGGTAACTGCAACCGTAGTTCCAATTCCTGCTGCACCAACCGTACAGGGTGGTGGCAGATGCGGACCTGGTATCGTTGCGCTCAGTGCAGGTGGTTGTGCCGGTACACTTACATGGTACAATGCATCATCTGGCGGAAGCGTGGTGAATACAGGTACTTCCTTCTCACCAAACGTAGCTTCAACAACCAGCTATTGGGTTAGCTGTACTGTAAATGGTTGCGAAAGCGCCCGGACTCAGGTAACAGCAACTGTAGTAGGTATTCCATCTGCTCCAACCGTTACAGGTGGTTCACGTTGCGGACCTGGTGTTGTAGCACTTAGCGCTGGTGGATGTGCAGGTACGCTTACATGGTATGATGCTTCTTCTGGCGGCAACGTCGTGAATACGGGTACTACCTTCTCACCAAATGTAGCTTCAACAACAAGCTATTGGGTAAGTTGTACACTCACTGGTTGTGAAAGCGCAAGAACACAGGTAACTGCTACAGTAGTAGCAATTCCAGGTGCACCAACCGTTACTGGTGGCTCACGTTGCGGACCTGGTGTCGTTGCACTTAGTGCAGGTGGTTGTGCCGGTACACTTACATGGTACAATGCATCATCTGGCGGTAGTGTAGTGAATACAGGTACTACCTTCTCACCAAACGTAGCTTCAACTACCAGCTATTGGGTTTCTTGCACAGTGAATGGTTGCGAAAGCGCAAGAACTCAGGTAACAGCTACAGTAACTGCTATCCCCGCTGCACCAACCGTTACAAGTGGTCAGCGTTGCGGACCTGGAGTGGTTGCACTTAGCGCAGGTGGTTGTGCAGGTACACTTACATGGTACAATGCATCATCTGGCGGTAGTGTAGTGAACACAGGTACTACCTTCTCACCGAATGTTGCGTCAACTACCAGCTATTGGGTTTCATGTACAGTTGCAGGATGCGAAAGCGCAAGAACACAGGTAACTGCTACAGTAAATCCAAATCCAGTTCTTATTATCACTAATCCAATTGAAATATGCCTGCCGCTTACAGTAGATCTTACTGCACCTGCAGTAACAGCGGGCAGCACATTGCTGGGTGGTACTATTACCTTCTGGCAGGATGCCGCAGCTACTATTCCATTAGCTAATCCAGCAGCAGTAGCAGCATCAGGCACATTCTATATAAAGGTTACTACAGCAGCAGGTTGCTTCGATATTGAACCTGTTACGGTTTCGATCGTAGCCTGTGGCGAACAGATCTGTACATATACGCAAGGTGCTTATGGCAGTGATGGTGGTCAAATGTGTAACGGTGAGCCTGCTGATCCAGGACCTAACCAGTTCAATACATTTGAAACAATCACCAATGCGATCAATAGCTATCCAGGCGATATTTTGACCATTGGTATGCCAGGCCATTCAGTATGGGCTAATAGCTCACAACTCCATGTAGAAGCAATAATCGAAGTATTGCCTGGTGGTGGTGCGAGTAAAGAGCTGCTTGCAGCAGATTATCCAATCAATGGATTACCTGCAAGCTATCTGAAGAATGGCAATCTCAACAATACATTGCTTGCACAAACCCTTACACTGGGTCTGAACCTCGGTATCGGAACTAACCTTGGTGCGTTCCAACTCCAGGCTGGTGTACTGGTTACTGCAGACGCAGTTGAGTGTGGATCTAATACTAAACTTACACGCGAATGTGTGTACAACCCATTAGCTCCATTCAACCTGGTGGAAGTGATCAATGATTACTA
>CBFGYO010000009.1:0-45283 GCA_965652975.1 uncultured Chitinophagaceae bacterium
GACCGTTGATGGCAATAGTGCGGGTAGTCAATCAACATTTACACAGGTATTTCCGGCTACCACGCAAAATGTTGTGAAGCTTACCGTATCCAATGGAGTTTGTAGTGACACACGCACTGAAACCATTTCATTAAATAATAAAGTAGCGGTAGATTTTCGTGTGCCGGATGATGTGTGCCCCGAAGACACCGTTAGCTTTATTAATGAAAGTACGGGACCAATCGACACATGGGCATGGAATTTTGGCAATGGCAATATCTCCAATGACAAGAACCCTCCTGCACAGGTTTATCCTGCTACCGGAACTGTTACTACCTACACGGTGTCGTTGACGGGATCAAATGCGCAGGGATGCCAGGACATGCTAACGAAAACCATTCGCGTGCAGGCAACATGTATTATTGCTGTTCCATCTGCGTTTACACCTAACAACGATGGACTGAATGATTATTTCTATCCACTCAATGCGTTTAAAGCGATCGAACTGGAATTCAAAGTGTATAATCGTTGGGGGCAACTGGTATTTTCTACTACAGACTGGCGGATAAAATGGGATGGTAAAGTAAAAGGTTTGGAACAGCCTACAGGTGTGTATGCGTGGCAATTGAGCTATATCGATAGCACTACCGGGCAACGTAAATACTCGAAAGGAACGACCATGCTGATTCGCTGATAATTTCATTTTGCACATATTTGCCTGCTGCCCTATCTTTGCACATGGCAACAAGAAATACTTCCACCACACCCAAAAGTTCCCCTAAATTTTTCGGCGAAGGCTTAACATTTGACGATGTTCTACTTATGCCCGGTTTCAGCCAGGTATTGCCGCGCGATGTCAACATTCAATCAAGGCTCACAAAGGATATCACACTTAATGTGCCGCTCTTATCCGCAGCTATGGATACAGTAACCGAAGCCGCGCTGGCAATGGCGCTGGCACGTGAAGGCGGGTTGGGCATCTTACATAAGAACATGACCATTGAAAAACAGGCTGAGCAGGTGAGAAAGGTAAAAAGGAGTGAAAGCGGTGTAATCCTTGACCCCATTACGCTATATGCCGACGCAACAGTTGGCGATGCACTAAGACTTGTGCGGGAAAATAAGATCGGCGGTATTCCAATCATCGATAAAAATGGGAAGCTTGCAGGCATTCTTACCAATCGTGACCTGCGTTTTGAAGACGATCCTAAAAGGAAAGTAAGCGAAGTGATGACGAAAGACAACCTTATCACTGCTCCCGAAGGCACCGATATGAAAAAAGCAGAAGTAATACTGCGGCAACACAAGGTAGAAAAGCTACCCGTTGTAAATAAAAATGGGAAACTTATCGGGCTGCTTACTTATCGCGACATACTCCAGTTGAAAAGTTTTCCCAATGCTGTAAAAGACTCCTTTGGCCGTTTGCTGGTAGGCGCTGGCGTGGGCATTACACGCGATTTGATGGACCGCGTAGCTGCGTTGCAACAGGTAGGCGTAGATGTAATAGCGCTCGATAGTGCACATGGCCATAGCAAAGGTGTGATCAGCGCATTGAAAGATGTAAAAAAGAATTTTAAAAAAATAAATGTAATTGCCGGCAATGTAGGCACGGCGGCAGGTGCCAAAGCCCTGGCGGAAGCAGGTGCTGACGCAGTGAAAGTAGGAATTGGGCCCGGTTCGATATGTACCACACGTATTGTAGCTGGGGCAGGCGTACCACAACTTACCGCGGTAATGGAGGCTTATTCTGTATTGAAGCAAATGAATATTCCCATTATTGCGGACGGCGGTATTCGCTATACAGGTGATATGGTAAAAGCACTAGCTGCCGGTGCCAATACAGTGATGATGGGTAGCATCTTTGCAGGTACTGAAGAAAGTCCCGGCGAAACGATTATTTACGAAGGAAGAAAATTTAAGGAATACCGCGGCATGGGATCGCTTGGTGCAATGGCAACCGGAAGCAGCGACAGGTATTTCCAGGATGTAGAAGACGATGTGAAAAAATTTGTCCCGGAAGGCATCGAAGGAAGGGTTGCCTACAAAGGAACATTGAAAGAAATCGTATACCAGTATGTCGGCGGCCTGCGCGCGGGTATGGGCTATTGCGGAGCAAAGGATTTGAATGAATTAAAACAAGCCGCATTTGTAAAAATTACAAATGCAGGCATGCGTGAGAGCCATGCGCATGATATAGAGATAACGAAGGAGGCGCCTAATTATAGTAGAAGATAAAAACTAAAAGATAAAAGTTGGATAAAGCCGGAGATTCCGATCTAAAGCACTTTTATCTTTCAGTTTTTATCTTTTATCTACTCACTATCGAGTACCTCAAACGTAATTCGCTGCACCCTATAGGCCTTAACCTTATAACCCGATTGAATGGCGGGTTCCCATTTATCTGCTTTCTTTAAAACACGGATGGCTTCCTGTTCCATACCATATCCTACATTGGACATGGCTTGAATATCGCTTACATTTCCTTCTTTGTCGACAACAAATTGAATGGTTACGGTGTGTCGTCCGGGAGGAGCGCCATTATCAATGGGTACGTTTCCATTAAGATTTCTTAGTAAAAATTTTTCCCAGTTGCCGGCAAATCTTGCTTCAATTTCCACAATTGAAAGAATCTTATCCCCGGGCTCTTCTTTCCTGTCGTCGATTATACCTTTTCCATCATCAAGTGGTTGGGATGTTGGATCGCTGATATTATCAGCATCCTTTCCATCCAATTTAAAATCACTGATATCGGCGAGTTTCAAATCTTCCTGGGTGGGCGGTGGTTGATCAACCTCTTCGTTTGGTTTAATAACAAACTCAGTCAGTCGTTCGGTACGGGTAGGTTCGGGTTCAGGTTTCTTTTCTGGTGGAATGATTTTCTCCGGTTCCTTTTCATCAGGTTTCAAAGCAGTTATTTCCACCGTGGTGTACTTCAAATCATCCCGCTGTTGGGGTTTGAGAGATTTTGCGAGTACGGCACCACCAATGGCGAGAAAGATTACGGTGAATGTAATAATGAGCGCCTTTTTTATCCTTAGCGGATATGACTTACGTAGTTCATAAGCACCATAGGATTTGTTCCGGTCGTCAAAGACCAGGTCGAGCAGGTCGGCTGATAAAATCTTGTTTATTTCCATGGTTTAACTTTTAGAAATAAGATGGCAGCATCAACTGTTTCCACAAATATTTATTTTTATGGAATTTGGGTTGTGTTGGCGTCACGGGCTACAACTTCTACATTTACCAAAATATTGATCGTGAAAAAATGGCTTTTCCTGTTATTGGCTTTGCTTCCGTTTTTTTCAAACGCACAGGATGATAGTTGCGTGGTACGCATCAGCCTGCTTACCTGTACACCCGGTGAAGAGCTTTATTCAACATTTGGCCATAGCGCGATAAGAGTCGCCGATGCCCGCAACAATACCGATATCATTTTCAATTATGGAACATTTGATTTTAATGATCCAAATTTTTACGAAAAATTCGTGCAGGGCAAATTGCTTTATTTTGTTTCTATTGATTCGCTCCATAATTTTTTATGGGAATATGAATATTTTAAAAGAGGTGTGACTGAGCAGGTGTTGAATCTCTCCTGCCCGGAGAAACAGAAGATGATCAATGCTCTTTATGAAAATGCCAGGGAAGAAAACAAGTACTACCGTTATGATTTTAATTACGACAATTGCACCACGCGACTGAGAGACATACTTGAAAAAGCCACGGGCAAACCCCTGCAAACAAAAAATATTCTTCCCGCTGCACATACCACCTTCCGCGATCTTATACATGTATACCTAAATAACGGGCATCAATACTGGAGCAAGCTCGGCATCGATATTTTACTGGGCAGTCCATTGGATAAGGAGGTCACGAACCGCGAAGCGATGTTTTTGCCGGATTACCTGATGATGGCCTTTGACAGCGCAAAAATTAATAACAAACCATTGGTAATGGAAAAAGGTCTGCTCTTACCGCCGGCTGTAGTTAACGGTTCCAAACCTTTTTTCACACCGCTATTAGCATCATTACTGCTATTCGTACTCATATTGACGTTGAGCATACTCCGCCCAAATGGCGTATTGCTTCGCACCTTCGATGTTTTTTTCTTTTTACTGCTTGGATTGTTGGGAATACTATTATTGTTCATGTGGTTTGGAACCAATCACGCAATGTGCAGGAATAACTTTAATTTGTTGTGGGCCTTACCTACGCATGCGGTAGTGGCAGTGATGCTGTTTACAAAGAAGCAATGGGTAAAGCTGTATTTTCGTTTCATATTTTTCTATTCTATTGCCCTGCTTGCCTGCTGGTTTCTTTTGCCACAGGAAATGAATATTGCATTGTTGCCCTTACTCGGAGTGATATTGGTAAGAAGTTATTACATCAGTAAACCGACAGCTAATGGATAAAGTGTTAATGATCGAAGGAAAGAAAATCTTTTACCGGGTAATAGGCAACGGAATGCCGGTAATGCTGGTCCACGGTTTTGGTGAAGATGGATCGGTGTGGTGGCCAAAAGGTGCCGAACGAAATGTTTCGATACTGGAAGATAAAAGTGTGTTGGAGAAAGTTATGTTTATCATTCCTGATTTACCTGGCTCCGGGCAATCTGGCATTGTTGCAGATATGAGCATTGAAGGGATGGCGGAAATAATGAAAATTATTGCGGACGATGCATTGGCCATGCACGGGAAAATATCGGGGAGCATTTGTGTTATCGGGCATAGCATGGGGGGCTACATTTCGCTGGCCTTTGCAGAAAAATATCCGAAGCAATTAAACGGCCTCGGCCTTTTTCATTCTACAGCCTACGCCGACAACGAGGAAAAGAAGCAGGCACGTAGAAAGGGTATCGATTTTATTAATGAACATGGAGCATTTGAATTTCTAAAAACCAGTACTCCCAACCTTTTTTCGGCAAAATCCCGGGATGAACGGCCAGAATTAATCGATGAACAGTTGGAGGGTTTGCGCAACTTTTCAGGGGATGCACTCGTTTTATATTATCGCGCAATGATGCAGCGTCCGGACCGTACAGTTGTCTTAGTAGAAGCTACTGTGCCTGTGCTGTTTATCATGGGAGAACAGGACAGCGCCGTTCCCATGAAAGACATGCTTGAGCAGTGTCATCTTCCCGGAAAAGCGTACATTCACACATTACAGCAATCAGGCCATATGGGCATGCTGGAAGAGGCAGTAAAAGCGAACCAGATTTTAAAAAATTATATCCTCGATTTATACCCTAAATACAACACTACTGACCGCCCCGATCAATGAAAAGAACGCTACTGCTGATATCAACCATTCTTTTTCTTACCGTACCTGCCCTTTCCCGACATATTATTGGCGGTGAAATGCGGTATGAATATATCAGCCCTGGCGCTACACCCAACTCAAAAATTTACCGCATTACAATGCTGTTATTCCGGGGCGACGATCCCGGTGGTGCACAGTTAGCCAACTCCTATGTAGTGGCAATATTTAATAATGACAACAATCAAAAGGTTGTAGGAAAGGCAGGAAGTACCAATGACAACTGGCTCATAAACCAGGTAAATCCTGGAAGTGTTCCCATTATATTCCCACCCTGTATTCAGAATGCACCGGTGCTCAATTATACCTATGCCGTTTACCAGATGACGATTGAACTACCCAACACCAACACCGGGTATACTATCGCTTATCAAACATGCTGTCGCATCAACGGGCTGATGAATGTCGCTAATAATGCCGGCTCAACTTATATGTGCGTTATCCCGGGCACGAACACACTGGGAACTGAAAATGACAACTCGCCCCAATTCAAACTGCCGGTGAATGTAATTTGCAGAAACGCTCCGTTTGTACTCGATTTTGGAGCTGAAGATCCTGATGATGAGGATTCACTGGTATATAGCCTTTGCGAGGCATACAATGGTGGCAATGCCGGCGATGCATCATTCGACAATCCCGCCGTGCCTCCATATGGCATGGCTGCCTATACCGGTTCTTACAATGGTGCAAATCCATTTGGCACCAATGCCAGCATCGATCCAAAAACCGGTGTAATATCCGGCATGGCTCCCGAGTTTGGTAAATATGTAGTATGCGTGTGCATTAATGTCTACCGCGATGGCGTGCTGATAGCTACACATCGCAAGGACCTGATTGTACAGGTATCTGATTGCGTACTTACCATCGCCAACCCAATGCCCGATTTCGTAACATGCGATGGCTATAATGTTCAATTTTCACACACGAGTACTGGCGCTAATTCAGTGGCGTGGGATTTTGGTGTTGCAAATACAGTAACAGATGTATCCACTCAAAACAGTCCCGCCTATACTTATCCTGATACAGGTACTTACCGTATCAAACTTGTTATTAACCCTGGTACCAGTTGTGAGCAAACAGCATTCAGAAATATCGGAGTATACCCGGGCTTCTTCCCCGGTTTTGCTTCGACAGGAATATGTTATCTAAACCCTGTACAGTTTACCGACACTACCCGTACCAGTTATGGTGTGGTAAATGGTTGGAGTTGGAACTTTGGTGATGGGACTACACTAGCCGATACTTCGCGTATCAGCAATCCTACCTGGACGTATGGGAGTCCCGGGCCAAAAACCATCCAGTTCATCGTTAAAAGCAACAAGGGATGTATCGATACTGTATCACAAACAATCGAGCTGCTCGACAAGCCGCCATTGTCTGTTGCGTTCAGGGATACTCTTACTTGCATTCTTGACGATGTACAACTACATGCAGTCGGCACCGGCACCTTCAACTGGACGCCGGGTACCAATATCAGAAATGGTGGTACGGCGGATCCGACAGTTGATCCTAATGTAACTACCACCTATTATGTTGAACTGGAAAACGGTGGTTGTCGGAACCTCGACTCTGTGCGGGTAAGAGTAATCGACCAGGTGGCCCTTGCCGTACGACCTGATACTACAATTTGTACAGGAGATCCCGTGTTGTTGACGGCCACTACTGATGGTTTAACTTATGCGTGGACACCTGCTGCGACATTAAATAATCCGTCCATACTTAATCCTATCGCTACGCCATTGGTGAATACTACTTACCAGTTGCGCTCGTCTGTAGGGTCGTGTTTTGCAGTTGATAATGTAACAGTCAATGTAGCGCCATACCCTATTGCAAATGCAGGAAACGATACACTTATTTGTTATAACACCACAGCGCAGCTCAATGGTTCGCACAACGGCATAAGTTTTACCTGGTCACCAGTAAATTATCTCAATAATCCCTCAATATTAAATCCGCAAGCAACTCCTCCGCGTACAACTCCGTTTGTACTGGCTGCTTATAGTAATGGAGGTTGTCCAAAACCAGGATATGATACGGTGATCGTAAACGTATTGCCACCTGTAAAACCTTTTGCGGGCAACGATACATCGGTGATAGTTGGTCAGCCACTTCAATTCCAGGCAACCGGTGGTGAAACTTTTCAATGGTCCCCTTCCACAGGATTGAATAATTCATCGATCAGCAACCCGATTGGAATGTATGATGGAAGTTTTGACAGTATCCGTTATATGGTGGCTGTATTCAATGCAGCCGGCTGTTCGGATTCTGCTTATGTAACTGTAAAAATATTCAAGACCAATGCCATGGTATTTGTACCTACGGCCTTTACGCCAAATAATGATGGCAAGAATGATTTAATAATGCCCATAGCGGTCGGCATTCAAAAGATAAATTATTTCCGCATCTTCAATCGCTGGGGACAAATGGTTTTCAGCACTACTACCAACGGTCATGGCTGGGATGGTAAAATTGGCGGCACACCACAGGCCACTAATGTTTTTGTCTGGATGGTAAGTGCTGTCGATTACCTCGGCAAGCCTTTTTTCCAGAAAGGTACCGTAACCTTAATCCGGTAATAATAGTTTTCATCAGTGTGAACATTCATTACACGCCTAAGAGTAATTATCTTCGGGTCATGTCTAAAATCGCTTTTATTACGGGCGCAACCGCTGGCTTTGGTAAAGCCTGCGCCGAAAAATTCGCTGCTGGTGGATACGACCTCATCATCAATGGCAGGCGCGCCGAACGGTTGCAGGAACTGGCTGATACGCTTGAAAAAAAATATAATATCGCAGTGCTACAACTGCCGTTTGATGTACGGGATGAAAGTGCCGTGTTCCAGTCCATTAACCAACTGGACGATGACTGGAAGTTGATCGACGTGTTGATCAATAATGCCGGACTTGCACTGGGCCGCGATTATTTTGAAGAAGCTGACCTCAGCGACTGGAATACGATGGTAGACACTAACATCAAAGGCTTCATGTATGTTGCTAAAGCTGTATCTCAATTAATGACATTACGCAGACAGGGACATATCATCAATCTCGGTTCTGTTGCTGGGAAAGAAATATATGAAAAAGGAAATGTGTATTGCGCTACTAAATTTGCGGTGGATGCTTTAAACAAAGCCATGCGTATAGATTTGCTTCGTCATAATATTAAAGTAACTGGTATTCATCCAGGTGCAGCAGAAACTGAATTTTCATTGGTGAGATTTAAAGGAGATGATGCTACAGCCAAATCAATTTATAATGGATTGAAACCCCTGACTGCGGAAGATGTAGCTGAAGCAATCTGGTATACTACCACCGTGCCCGCTCACGTGTGTATCAATGATCTTGTTATTACCTGTACACAACAAGCCAATGCCATTTATTTCAACCGGCTGTAGTTTGACCGGTATCAATGTGAAAAAAGATTTAACGATTCACATTATCCCCAATAAAACGGCTTCTTTTTCACTGGCCTGAATATTGCCGTAAAAACCCTTCGAAAATGTACGGGGTGACCAAATTCGCCTGCAATTAACTTGTATTACTGTAATCAGCGGTTTATATTTATGAAGTTGTTCCAATTCCATTTAAAGCCCATCGAACCCCTTATGAAAACCCCCATCATCCTGGCTATACTCCTGTGCGTTTGCAGCGTACCTGCCTTTTCACAGGAAGTCATCCGCCAACAATCCTGTACTAATGACGTAATGAACAAGCAGGCCGATAGCCTGAAGAACCTGTATACCAAGGAAGGTTATGTTTTATTAAAAGAGGCATCTATCACTATGGAAAGTGAATTTGAAATGCCCGTAATCGTTCCGCTTACCCAGGGTAGCTGGTACCACTTTGTTTTTATTGGTGACTATTCCTCCAGGCTTTACGAAGTAAGAATGTATGACTGGAATGAAAGGCAGGTGGTGTATCAGCAAAAAAGGTGGGGTGATGTTGATGGTAACATAATCTCTTACTCTTATATCCCCAAGTTTTCTGAGTACCATATGATGAAGCCCGTGCAGGTAAACAAGCAAAAGAAGAAGAACCTATGTGGTTATGTGATGCTGTTTAAAAAGAACGCACCGGTGGAAAATCAAAGTTCTGCGCCGAGGCCTTAGAGGTAGATAAAAGATAAAAGTTAAAAGATAAAAGTTCATTTAGGCCGGGTATCCCGAACTGAATGAACTTTTATCTTTTATAGATAGCGATCTTATTCGCTTTTTTTACCACATAGCCACAAAGGTCATCATAGTTTACACATAGAATCACGTATAAGGAAATACTATGTTTAGACTATGATGACCTTTGTGGCTATGTGGTGAAAAAGCTAATAAGTTAACTCCCAACTTAATACGGGTTAGATATAAATCACAAAAAGATAAAAGTCCATTTAGGCCGGGTATCCCGAACTGAATGAACTTTTATCTTTTATCTTTTATCTTCTATTGCGCCAGCGATATTCTCACCTGCAGCCCCGCCCGCGTATTCGTGATAGGAAATGAATTACTGATCTTGGGTATGTTGCGGTTTTGTTCGAAGTAGAGTTTCATACTCACCCTGTTGTTAACGATATAATCGATTGAAGGTGCTATACGAATTACTTTTTGCCCGGCTGTTCCAAAGGCTGTACCCTGGTCAAGTTTGCTATTAGACGTGGCATCATCACGCAAGCTGAAATCAAGACGGAAAGTAACGTCGTTGTCCAACTTCATTTTACCCAAACGCTTAATCAATGGCATACCTTTCTTGCGCCAGTTGAATCCAAAGGTTACTTCCTCAGACCGGTTTTCGGCCAATTGGTAATCAAGTAGACTTAAGCTTAGTTGCCGACTCTTCCTGTATTCAAACCTGGCCTGCACCTGGTTGGTAAACATCATATCAAATTCAATCAGCGGATCAAACGACTCGGAGATTGTAATATTTGGTACAAGGAAGTAAGGAATATAGTTACCCGTCAACGGATCTTTGAAATACGGGAAGCCGGTTCTAAATGGATCCTGGAACAGTAATGCTGTATTAAAACTGTTCATGCTAAGCGTACTATGATAGCCATGACGGATCGTAAAGCTGGTAAATATTTTATCGAGGCCTTTAAGGCGCGATAAACCGGTGTAGGTAACTGCCCAATTTGGTTTTGGAACAATATTCTTGAATGGATTGGCACTCAGGTTGGGATTATCATTGCGGATAAAACCAACATCATCAGGACTCTTGCCGGTATATGCCGCAAGGAATGCGGGTATTACAACGTCCTGGGCATACCGTCCATAACCTTCATAATAACCTGGATCATTTGGATCAGGGGCAGCACCATAAGGGTTCATCCCTGCAAGTTTTCCTGAAAGCTGTGAGCGGTAATTCTCGAATTGTTTAAAGGTTTCCGATACCACATTCGGATCAAACTTCTGGAATAACGTGTTGTATGAAATATAGCTTACGCTAAAGCTTCCGAGCGCATAAGGATTCAACCTCGTTAATCCTACGCCACCACTTCCTGTACCTAAAGTGTCTTTATACAACTCGGAATAACCTTTATCATAATTTTTGTCAACGTTCACATCGATCATGAAATCACGCAGGGGGCTTATCTGGGCCGTAATATTCATTCGCTGGTTGTAACGCTGCTGGATCATTTTACTCACCAGTTCACTATGTGAGAATAATCCCCGTGCACCAAAACTATTGATACCGCTTGTATCGAGCTGTTGACCAAAAATAAAACCGAATCCAGGTTCACCACTTTTTGGATTGTAACCGAGAATATGAGTACTATCCATGTAGCCTGGTAGCATTGTCCCAAAATCTTCAGTATACTGAATGCCCACACGCTTCAATGAAGTAAGTAGTTTCACAAAGATCTTGGGTATAGTTCCTACTTCTGGCAACTGGTTGGGATCCTTAATACGTTTTGGTTTCTTTTTGCCAGTAGTATCTTTTACGTTAGGAGCCTGCTGCGTAGGCGGTTTAGGTGGTGCGGTGCTGTACACGGCACGGAGGAATTTCGATTTAGCATACAGTTCCTCAAACTTAAGTTCGCCATTGATAGACCGGGTTTGTGTATTGGCGAGCTCATTACCCAATTCGCGCGCAAGCAGTGATGCTGCAAGCCAGTTATACTTCGCATTATATGAAGCCCGCATTACCGTCCAGTCGAGCAGCGGAATCTTCTGTGTTGGCAATGTGTAAGTAAATGTTACGTCCTGCTGGTATTGAGTATTACGACCTCCTTTGAAGAAATTTTTGCGGACGGAATCTTTTTTCTCTTTTGTATCTATTCTACCATACGGCTCATCTATCCGCGCGTAGTTGGTAGCAGCGAAATCTATAGCGATGGATCGTGTAATATTCCATTGCATGATATAGTAGCGATCAAACGTAAAATATTTATCGTAGGTCTCAGGTATCTTATATGGACCACCTCCCACATTCCGCCTACGAATAGCTCCAAACTGTCGGAACACGTCGGCCCTGAATGTAAGTTGCGAAGGTGCATAGTTGAAATTGAAATCCTTTATCAAAGCAAGCCATTTCGATTTGGACTTGATCATGTTTTTGAAAGGCTCCAGGAATTTCGGTTGAGGTGCATAGTTATACCCGATAGCACCCCTGCTACGCCGCATGAGGTCGTTTTCGATAAGTGGGTTGTGTTGCTTGGTTTCGATAAACGAGTAATTGAAATCGAAGTTGGTGATACTCCAGATCTTTGGCCTTTTACCGTCTGTTTTCACTTTTCTTACATTGGTAAAATTGAGTGTCTTTATTGTCACCACATCCTGGGCATCACTGCGAATAGAGTCCTGCTTTGCAGGATCAGCATCCCGAAGTTTATCCTTCAGTTTAATATCAAGATCATATGGATCGTACTCAGGACTTCTCTGTGTTTTGCTGAAACCTGCGAACACCGGGATCTGGATACCAAGGTCCTTAGGCAATAACTTACCGGCATCAATGTTTGCAGCCAGGTCGAATGTTTGAACATCTTCACGACTGCGGTCATTTACTTTCTGTTCCATCGTACCGAATCCCTGGCTTTTTGCTGCCCCCGCTATGGAAAGTGTTCCGAGGTCGGCCAGGCGAATGTCTACCCGGGCAATGGCTGCCCAACCACCATTTTCATCGAGGTTGGAATAGCGCAATTCATTAAACCAGACTTCTGTGCAAATGGGTTTTTCGACGGAATTTTCTACGGCCAGCAACATACCCCTTACCTCGCCAAGATTAGGATTACCAACTATTGCAATCCTTCTACCACTGCTACCAGAAGCTTCACTATAATATTGGGAAGGTGGTATGCCCGCGCGGTTACGTCTCGATTTCAGGTCGGTAAGGTCGTCGAGATCAAAGTCAAGATTATTTGCTTCCGGCCATATCTTTAAGCTATCGCGCTCACCCGGCAGCGTTATTTTCAATGGTATCCTCACCTCGTAATAATTGCCCGCAAAGTCATTACCTATACGTATTACGCCAGTCAATTCATTATCGTCAACCACGGAACCGCAATTGGCAATAGATTCAGCATGTATGAACATTCTGAGTTTGCCATACTGTCGCATGTCCTGGTTAAATGTTTTGAAAACACCCCTCGCCTGCTGGTAACCCAGGTTTTTAATTTGTACACTTAGCGATTGCTCGTTCTGGTATATCTGCACATTATTATTACTCAACTGCTGTTGCCTTTCAATACCAGGTGGTATTACATAAGGTATGGGTTCGCGTGTATCATTCTCTTCAATATTTACCGCCAGCGTATTTACTGTAGTCGGATCATTTGCCGGAAGGCCCACGTAATTGCCGGTGGAGTCAATTTCATATTTGAACTTACGCCACTGGTTTCTTACCAGTTCAAGTTTACCGAAGCGCATAACCACGGAATCTTCAAAGCCTGTTACGAACATGCGGACAAACCTTATGGATTTAAAGTCAGGGATATTTCCCACTTTAAGTTGGTATTGAGATACTGGGATCCTGAACAGGTACCAGGTTTCCTGCCTCGTGCTGCCGTCGGGAGGATTTACTGTTACCAAACGTTTATCGGTGATAAAGTTGGTTCCCACCTGCATATCGTGATCGATGTCTACTTCGTATTGAAAATATTCCTCTACTTCATTCAATGTATTATCACGGTTGAGTTCTTCTGCATCGGGATATTGCGTAAATGCATTTACAAACTCAGAATTTGGTTCAGCCACAGGCGAGTTGCCATGTGGGTTATTAATATTTTTATACCTGCCCAGAATACCGACGCCATCATAACTCGGGTCACGGTAAGGTTTGAAATTATCTGCAGAGGGATCCGTTAACGCGCGCGGGAATGCAGCCGGAGCAGTTGCCTGCAGGGCGGCCAGGTACGAACTGTATTTTCTTAATTCTTCTTCATCCCTTAATCCATCAAAGCCTACATCCTGGTACTGGCGATCATCGATATTATTGCTGAACGCATTGGTTACCTGCAAAGGATTGGATGGTACTTTACCCCAAACCGTGGTTGAGTCCACTTGTGTTGGAATTGTCGGTGTAGGCAAACCGTTTTCATAAAAGCGTTTTCCATCCTTCAATACATCTTCAGAAATATTACCAAGGTTGAAATAGAGTTTGCCTCCTGTAGGGTTAGCATTGTTTTGTACAAAGGGATCCTGCATCCAGAATTCTATGTATTCGATATTGCTGGTTTCAAAATCGATTTGATCGATATTGCGCATCAAACCACCCCAAGATTGTTTGGGGTTGATGAACCTTCCATCAGGTCCTATCCTTGTATTTCTTGTTTCGTAATTGTATGGCCCTTTATCTTTCGGATAAAAGGCAATATCAAAAGTGGTAAGTACACCCTGGCCAAAGTCAAGACTTCTTTTAGGGAAGATTTCCTGTTGCAACACCTGCCGCACTTCTGGTTTGGAAAGCTCTACAACGTTGCCCTGTAATGGGTTGTTGGAATTATTTTTTTCCTGGAGTACAGGCTCGATATTGTACCATGCAATCTTGGAACGATTAAAGCCACTAGCCAGGTCGTTTGTAAGGCTGGCCTCCGGAAATAGCCCATTGCCCTGCGGAATGGAAGCAAGTGTCCAGTTGATCAGTGGGAAACGCAAGTCTACACCAGAACGCGTTCCTTCAAAGTCGTCAATATATATTACACCTTCATTACCCTTACCGATTTGTTTGGCATGACCCGGATCCAGTATAGCTGCTTCACCAAAGGCAGTGATCGACGACATGGTCCTGGTAGAATAAAATGGAAGTTTATCCAACCATTTTGTAAGCCGGGGTATATCATTGCGGTAATCTACATCTACACCATACATGGTGTTGCGCACCGGGTCTTCGCCATAAGACTGTTTTACAAAAAATGGCCGTTCACTCAATCGGGCAATCGTACCTCCTAAAGTTAGTTTCTTACTTGCCAGGTAATCGATGCGCACACCCCAAAACGTCTTCTGTTGCAATCCGTATGCTGCCTGGTTTTCAAACTGGATGTTTACGGGAATACCGGATGATATTACTGCCTGGTTGATTACACGAAGTGTACCAAGGTCGTAGTTGATTTCGTAGTCAACATTTTCTATGAGGGTTTGCCCGCCGGCATATACCGTTACCGAACCCCTGGGAATATTATAACCCAACTGGTATTCGCCTGTAGCGCCACTTGTTTTGGATCGGCCGTTCAACTCAAACCGGTTGAGGTTCGCGAAAGTTTGCGCGATGGCTTTGATCGTATCATATAGCGGGTAGTACAGGTACTTCTCCCGCAACTCCGGTGTGGGATACACGAAATCAAGGTCGTGACCAAATGGTTCCAGCGTTGGAAAAATGATCCGGCTTTGCGAAGAGATCACGGTAAACCCTTCGATAAAGTCGAATTTTCCATCGGGCTGCGGGTCCAACTGGTTGTTGAGCCGGTCAAGATTCAATAAGGTAATCAGCGGTTGTCCTTTGTAAGGATCTAAAACATCATTTGGTGGTAGATATGTTTTTTCACCGAGACTTGGCTCTTCGTATAAAACATCGAGTGTAAAATCCTGTCTTTCCAATTGGCCAAAACCTACCGAATACACGTTTTTCATCATCAGGTCCCAAATAGGAAGGTTCGTACGCTGCGAAGTAGCTTTCAACAATTTCAGGAACAGTACGCGTTGCAAAGCCCCGGTGGTATCCGGTGGTACGTCCTGCGAAAACTCACCTACCTGGTATACACGCCCGTTATAAGTGTATTGAAAAGCCACACCTAAGATCTCGTCGGGCTGTAAAGGCTGGTTCAATGAAAGGAACCCAATCTGTGGGTTAAAATAATAGTCGGTTGGTAAAAGTTTACGCGCAAAAGTTTTTTCAAAATCCTGGACCGGCGATAAGTTGAAAGCGGGACCCGTCAATACACCAGTTACCTGCGATGAGTTCCTGGTAGCAGGGTTTGCAAGCAGGTTATCATACAACGCGTTTGCTTTATTGAAAGGTTTGGGATCAGTATTACCATTGGTTGGAACGTTGAAAGGATTTGTTTCTCCAAGATCCATAAATGCTACGATATCGCGCGTATCGGTTGTAGTACCGTTGCGATTAGTAACCCATACTTCCACTTTCAATATCTGGATAGAAGAGTTTACAATCGGCAATTGCCGCATTGCATTGTTATAATTATCATGGAAATATTGTGCAAGCAGGAAGTGGCGGTTTTCGTCATATTCATCTGCTTTTACAGAAAATCTTTGTGCCGCTGCCCCACCCTGCAATCCAAGTGATTGCCGTTGGGAACGCTGGTTGGCCAATACCCCGGTAATGAAAAGTTTACCGAACTGTACCTGCGTTTTTAACCCAAACAAGGCCTGCAGGCCCGGTATTAATGTACTTTTTGTTGTAAAATTTACTGTACCCGCCTGGAACTGCTTCAATATTTCATCATCCTTACCCTGGTAATCGAGTTTAAGCTGGTTTTCAAAATCAAAGTTCGCGAGGGTGTTATAGTTGATGGGAAGTTTAAGTTTGTCGCCAATATTTGCGTCTACCTGTAACTGGGAGTTCATGTTGAAATCCAGTCCGCCGTTTTTTCTTGCTCTTTCCGGTAGTGTAGGGTTTTTGATATTTTGTCCCTGGTACCCGGCGAGAATGTCGACATATCCTGAGGGCCTGATATCAATTTTTCCGGTACCTACTATTCGATTGAACCAGTCGGGCGACACTTTGAACTTTGGCCGCGTGAGCCTCCGGTTCATGTTCGCCAACATGTCGGCTCTTTTCTTGAAATACAATTCTTCATCCTTGCGCCCCTGCATGCGAAGAAAATCTTCCTTTGAGATAGAAACCGGTGTACGGTACCACTGGGTACCGATTTTTTCTTCTACATAATATTCTTTTGTCTTGGGATCGTAGATGATATTCCTTTTCAGGTAGGAAGTATCTTTAAAATCGAGTGTATTTCGGTTGGGATAAGTATAAGGATCGCCCCGACGATCTGTAAGTGGGTAACGTAATGAGTCGCCAGGGTTCTGCTGGGCATGAGTTGCCTGCAAAAACGAGGTTAACATGGCAATACCTACCAATGTACGGAGGATATGAGCAGTTCTAAGGTTCAATCTCTCAAACAATTAGTTTCCGGAAAAAGTGGATTTAGAGGGTACGAAGTGCTTTTTTGATGAGTTCCTCAACGGATAGGTGAGGCTCGGTTGCCAGCGTCTTCTGTACTGCTTGTTCCGCAGCCTGTCTGCTGATGCCCAAAGCCGTCAGAGCATTAAACGCATCTTGCTGCAAAGTATTGTTTATCACTGTTGAAATATTTATTTCATTGGGTTGACGGGCAAGCCTGTCACGAAGCTCCACCACCAGCCGTTCTGCCGTCTTGCGACCGATGCCTTTTACGCTTTCGAGGGTCTTTGTATCCCCGCTTACGATGGCACGAATTACCTCTTCGGGCTTCATGTACGAAAGCATAACCCTGGCAGTAGACGCGCCAATGCCCGAAACGCCAATAAGTTGCATGAAAATTTCCTTTTCGGCAATATCAAAAAACCCATAGAGAATATGGGCATCTTCGCGAATAAGTAAACTGGTAAAAAGCTGGCCCTTGTCCAGCGACTGAATTTTCGTGTAGGTATGCAGGCTTATTTGTACTTCATATCCCACACCGTTTACATCCACATGAACAACTGCCGGGGTCTTGTGCACAAAATCACCTTTAAGATAAGCGATCATGGCTGCGAAAATAAGGGAAAGTAAACAGTATGAACGATGCCGTTATAACAAAGCATGAGATTTAGTGGTTCGGAACAACCTCCTGTAGACTAACGACTTTCCCCTACCTTTGGGCACTCTTTTTTTGAAAAACTGATCCCCGATGATTAAAAAAAATACGGCCGCGATTACTGCAGTGGGCGGTTTTGTTCCAGATGACAAGCTTACCAATTTTGACCTTGAAAAAATGGTGGATACGAATGACGAATGGATACGCACACGTACCGGTATTTCTGAACGCAGGATCTTACGGGGCGAAGGCAAAGCCACTTCCGACATGGTGGTTCCGGCCGTAAAGGAGCTTTGCGAAAAGCGTGGCATTTCACCGGAAGAAATTGACTGCCTGATCGTGGCAACAGTAACGCCCGACATGGTTTTTCCAGCTACCGCCAATATTGCGTGCGATAAACTGGGAGCTAAAAATGCATGGGGATTTGATGTGTCGGCGGCATGCTCCGGGTTTTTATATTCACTCACTCTGGGCGCAACACTTATTGAAAGTGGACGGTATAAGAAAGTGGTTGTTTGCGGTGCAGACAAAATGAGCGCAATCATCGACTACAGCGATCGTAATACCTGTGTACTTTTTGGCGATGGCGCTGCGGCGGTTTTACTTGAACCGAATCACGACGGTTATGGCATCCTGGACAGTATTTTAAAAAGCGACGGCAGCGGTGTAAACTTTCTGCATATGAAAGCGGGCGGTTCGTTGAAACCAGCAAGCATAGCTACCGTTACGGCAAAAGAACATTTCGCATTCCAGGATGGACAGCCGGTATTTAAAGCTGCCGTAAAAGGAATGGCGGATGTAAGTGCAGATCTGCTTGAAAAAAATAATCTTACTGGTGAAGATATTGCATGGCTGGTACCGCACCAGGCCAATCTCCGGATTATCGACGCTACTGCAAACCGTATGGGACTTTCCAAAGAAAAAGTGATGATCAATATACAACGGTATGGCAACACTACTGCTGCTACCATCCCACTCTGTTTATGGGAGTGGAAAAAAGAATTAAATAAAGGCGATAATCTTGTGCTCGCTGCCTTTGGAGGAGGCTTTACTTGGGGAGCTACTTTGGTGAAGTGGGCTTATTAAGATAAAAGTTAAAAGATAAAAGATAAAAGTTGTACTAGTTCGGGGTGTCCGACCTGATACAACTTTTATCTTTTAACTTTTATCTTTTATCTACTTTTTATTGCGTACCCATACCGAAAAATCTGTTTGCGGCAGCTTATCTATCTCCAACTGTCGCAACATAGTTATGAGTTGCCCCCGATGATAGGTACCATGATTGAGAACATGCGTCAGCATCTGGTACAAAGGCATTTTTACCTGCTCCTTGCGATTATTTTTATATTGACACACATGGTCCAGTACATGATCCGACGTATTTTCCACCCAGGCTGACCAAAGCCGGTTTTGGCTCATCAGCCCATTAATCACATCTTCAGTAGTGCCATTAAAATTTTCGCTGGGCATTACAAATCGTTCATGCAACTTCATCCGTTGCCACCACACGCTTTCAGCATCCCACATGTGAAGAATAGTCAAATGAAGGCTTTTGAAACTGCTTTGAAGTGAAGCTGTTTGCTTTTCAGCCGGTAAGGCAAGTATAACTTCAAAGATCTTCTGGTTGGCCCATATGTTATATGCTGCGAGCTGTTTCAGCAATTCCTTCATTTTCATTTAGCTTTGGTGGTGTTAATTAAGACATTCAAATTTCTCATTACATCAATTGATAATGGATAAAAGTTTTCCACTTTCCGGATGGGGTTCGGTAGCAGTACATGGCGGTCACGAACAGGATCCAAGATATGCGCACCAGGTACCCATTTATGCCAGCAGTACTTTCGTGTATGATGAAGCCCGCCAGGGCATGCGCCGCTTTAGCGGGCAGGAAGAAGGATATATTTATTCGCGCTGGGGAAATCCCACATTCACCGAAGCGGAACAAAAGATTGCAGCATTGGAATCATTTGGCATTATTAAGAATGGCCAGCCACTCCAACTAAAAGGAATACTGCACGCGTCGGGTATGGCTGCCATCACTACCCTTATGCTCGTTACGTTAAAACCTGGTGATAAAATCCTTACTCATTATTCATTGTACGGCGGTACAGAAGAGTTGATGAGCAAAGTATTGCCTCCATTGGGTATACAGGCCATCATTGCCGACCTGCGCGATCCTGGTAAAGCAGAAGAACTACTTAAAAAAGATAAAGCCATCAAGTTGCTTTATATCGAAACGCCTGCCAACCCCACTATACAGTGCGTGGATATTAAAGTGCTGTCAGCACTTGCGAAACAATATGGCATTCAGACCGCATGCGATAATACTTTCGCGACACCATTCCTGCAACAACCCTTCCGGTACGATGTCGACTATGTCGTTCATTCTACCACCAAATTCCTGAATGGTCATGGCACATCGATTGGCGGCATTATGGTGGGTCGTGATATCGAATTCATGAAAACAAAAGTTTACACACTGGCCAAAACGCTGGGAGGCAATGCAAATCCATTCGACGCCTTTTTACTGATCAATGGAATGAAGACTCTTGAAGTGAGAATGGAACGCCATTGTCAAAACGCAATGGAGGTCGCAAAATTCCTCGAAACACACACAGCCGTAGCGAAAGTAAACTATACCGGTCTTGCCAACCATCCCGATCATGCTACTGCTGCCAGGCAAATGAAACACCCGGGTGCCATGCTAAGCTTTGAACTAAAGGGAGGGTTGCAGGGTGGTATCGACTTTATGGACAAACTAAAAATGTGCACACGCACGGTGTCGCTTGGTACCTGCGATACTTTATTATCGCATCCTGCATCCATGACGCACTACAGTGTGCCTAAAGAAGAAAAAGAGAAATATGGTATCAGCGATGGACTGATACGTATGAATGTGGGTATAGAAAGTGTACAGGATATTCTCAATGATCTGCAACAGGCATTAAAGTAAGTATATATGGAAATAAATGTAAGAAGAGCCGTTAAGGACGATGCTGCAGCGATGATGAAGCTTATAAAAGAGCTTGCAGTATATGAGCGGGCTCCCGACGAAGTAACCGTTACGATGGAACATTTCGTAGAAAGTGGTTTTGGAAAAAATCCTGTATGGTGGGCCTTTGTTGCCGAAGAAAGTGTAACGGGAGAAAATAAGAAAACAATCCTGGGGTTTGCCTTGTATTACATCCGCTATTCCACCTGGAAAGGACAACGTATGTACCTGGAAGATATCATTGTTACGGAAGAAGCCCGAGGCAAAGGTATTGGCAGACTACTTATGGACCGATTGATCGAAGAAGCAAAAGAAAAAAAATTCAGTGGGATGATGTGGCAGGTGCTGGAATGGAACGAGCCTGCGATAAATTTCTACAGGAAATACGAAGCTAATTTGGATGGTGAATGGATCAATTGTTCACTGAATTTTAATTAAACTGATATTACAGTATCTTCTGAATTAGAACTCGTCGCCCGTTATAAGATGTTGTGCGTAGCTTCCAGCTATGCACGCCCTAAATAAATTCCACCTCCAACAACCCACATTTCTTTCCATACACATAATCCCTTGCACTACTATACAAATAATGTTCAGGTAGATCAACGATGCCCGCCACAACAGGATTATTATGGATATAATTCATCTTTTGTGCAACAAACGCACCGCTATACAACTCTACCGGATGATTTTCCTGTCGCCAAAATTGAAACTCCTTGTTCCGGCAGTTCTTTTCACCATGTTCACGAAATATACTTTCCATCCAATTCCGCCTGCTCTCCTTTTTATTCGTAGTAATAGCAGACAACAGCTTCTTTGATGTATAAGACTTAAAATCTCCCAAAACTGCGCTTAAATTATTTTTCCTGGAAGAAGCGATTAAATGTAAATGATTACTCATAATACAACAGCTATTCAACGACAGGTCTTTTTCTCTTTGGCAATACTTTATGCTATCAACTACAATGTCTCTATACATTTGCCGGGTAAAGACATCGACCCAGTCAACAACTGCAAATGTGATAAAATGTGTCGCCGATTGATTCCTGATTTTGCAGCCTTCTTGTAACATGGAAGTAGTTTCTTCAAAACAAGAAATATGGTGATTTAAGAAAGGGGATTTTCACCAATTAATTTGGGTTTTTTCGGGATAGAAACTGTTTCCTATGCGAAACGGCTGATCCGTAGTCGCAGACTACGGATAACATTCGGAATTTTTTTTATTTTTTTCGACTTTTTCTTAATATCAATTTTCCGTAACATAAGTACACGAATGCAATCACGCCAAGATATTCTTTGCGTCAGCTTTCTAATATTAGCGCCTTTGCGTGAAACTCATCACTGCACCATAAACCTTGCACTCATACTGCCCTCGCTGTTTCGAACCTGCAAAATATACATGGCATTTGCCAGTGTACTGACATCGATTGACCTTATTGTGACGCCTTCATTTACCTTGAGATTCTGCTTTATCACAGCAGCACCAGAAAGATCAAACACAGTGAGTTCGTAAGACCCTGCTTCTGGGGATTGCAATTGGACATTGATACTTCCACGAGTGATATTCGGGAAAATGCCAAGTGCATAACCGGTCATTCGGCCAGTAGTAGTTGTATTGCCTCTGTTGGTTGTAGCAGGTCGGCTGGTGCGTACAGTGGAGCAATCCGAATTGACGATGCTTTGAATCTGTGGATCGGTATCTATAAAGAAATTCATTCTCGAAACCTGTGCATCCGTGAGAAAATACATACAGCGGTCATCGGTATAGTCCATATAGTTCATCCACATTTCATGTGGTGTACCGGTGCATGTGCTAAGGTGTCCCGCACCAGGGCATCCGAAATTGGCTGTATTGTGCAGGGGTGTATCATCGACAAAATCATTTCCACAATTGGCATCGCCCCATATGTGGCGCAGGCCAAGGCAATGGCCCACTTCATGCGTCATCGTGCGACCTTCGTCATAGTCCTCTATCAGGTTGTACTGGTCGCCTTTGCCAAAAGCCTGGTAATGGCAAACCACTCCAAAGGTTTCGGGTGGCCCCCCGGGGAATTGTGCATACCCCAGCAGGTTTTGCCCAAGGTTACAAACCCAAATGTTCAATGTATTCATCGGGCTCACCGCATCGCTCCCACCACGTTTAGTAAATTTCATTCCATCGCTTGCCGGGAACGACCTGTGCGTGGTAAATTGCCTCACTACCTGCACAAGGCAAAATTTTATTTCGGCGTCACCTCTTACGGCGCCGTATCCTGCATCATAATTATTATAATCATCGTTTGTAGCTGTAAAATCTTCATTCAAAACATCCATTTGCGATTCTATTTGCTCATCACTAATATTTTGTTCGGCAGTATTATACAATACATGAACTACTACTGGTATAACCAGTGTTGCCGGTTTACCACCCTGGTTATCTCCTGATCTTCTCTCATAATTGGCAAAACTCTTTTCTGTTGCTTTTACTTTTTGAGCAAAGGCCGGATTGGCTGCCATTTGCTGTTTCAATACTTCATGGGAGGCACATCGTTGCTGTGCCGATGCGCATAAAAATAGTCCTGCAAGAAGGACCGTCACCAGGTAAAGCTGTTTCATAGTTCTGAAGTTTTAGTGTAACTAAATTTACTTTATTCTTCAGGCGAATACTTCACTTGTGGAAAGAAAGCTGCGAGCCTCGAGCTGAGGGTAAAATCTCCAATTAGTTAATACCACAATATTGCTAAACAAGGACTTAAAGCCCGTAGCTCGAGGCCTCCGCTACAGGAATGTTACTAGCTGAAATTTTGCAGTTGCATTTCCTTATTAATCTTCATAATCAATCCGGACAGCACTTTTCCTGGTCCTACTTCCGTAAACCGGGATGCACCGTCGGATATCATTGATTGCACGCTCTGGGTCCAGCGCACAGCACCGGTAAGCTGATCAATAAGATTTTGTTTTATTTCTTCTTTATCCATGATGCCTTTGGCTACCACGTTTTGGTACACGGCACAGGTGGGAGCATGGAACTTGGTTGATTCAATCGCTGCCTGCAGTTCTTCTTTTGCAGGCTCCATTAACGGTGAATGAAAAGCACCGCCGACTGGTAATACGAGGGCACGTTTGGCACCTGATGCCTTCATGCGTTCGCAGGCTATTTCGATGCCTTTGATAGTACCACTGATAACAAGCTGGCCCGGGCAATTGTAATTGGCGGGTACAACTATTTCACCGGTTTCGTGTTGCACCTGGCGGCAAATATCTTCTACTTTTTCGTCGGCAAGGCCAAGAATGGCCGCCATGGTAGAAGGGTTTTCAATACAAGCTTTTTGCATGGCTGCGGCACGCACCGCTACCAGTTTTAAAGCATCATCAAAACTTAGCGTGCCATTGGCTACCAGTGCCGAAAATTCGCCCAGCGAATGTCCGGCCACCATATCCGGCGAAGCGTTTTCTATACTCCTGTATGCTATTATGGAATGTAAAAAAACGGCGGGTTGTGTAACATTTGTCTGTCGGAGATCATCTTCCGAACCGGTAAACATTATATCTGAAATACGAAAGCCCAGCACCTCGTTGGCCTGCTCAAATAATTTTTTAGCAAAAGCGCTATTGTCATAGTGCTCCCTGCCCATTCCCGGGAACTGTGCACCTTGCCCGGGAAAAACGTATGCATGCTTCATAGTAGCTGGTGGTTAATCAAAACAAAAATGCCGCAAAGCTTTTAATTAGAAAAATCTTTATGGCTTAAAAAGAGGGATTGCACTGATAATCAGCTAAGACGGGCTGTTATTAATTTCAAAAACTCACTGCGTGTCGAGTTTTTGTGAAATTCACCATCAAAAGCAGAAGTGGTAGTTACACTATTCTGTTTTTGTACACCCCGCATCATCATACACAAATGCTGAGCTTCGATAACTACTGCTACACCCAGCGGGTTGAGGGATTCCTTAATGGCGTTCATAATTTCAATGGTTAATCGCTCCTGCACCTGCAAGCGGCGGGAATATACATCTACTACCCTCGCCAGTTTACTAAGTCCCGTAATCCAGCCGTTGGGTATATAAGCGATGTGAGCTTTTCCGAAAAAGGGGAGCATATGATGTTCGCACATACTGTACAATTCGATATCCTTTACCACGATCATCTCGCTTACTGGTTCATGAAACTTTGCGGAATCGAGTATGGTTCTCGCGTCAGACTGGTAGCCTTGCGTCATGTATTGCATTGCCTTGGCTACACGCTCCGGAGTTTTTTCCAGGCCTTCGCGATCGGGATTTTCGCCTAGCAGGCGAATTGCATCACGGTAACTTTTAATCAACCCGGATGTAACCTGTTCATCATAATGCTCTGTCTTTTTATATGCCATTGCTATTGATAGTTACGTCCTGCCGGACAGTTAGTATATTCTTACATCTTGTACTACATTCCTCAGGCCGGGTATTCCACAAAGTTTCTAGGTGTTTCATAAAGCCGGACCTGCATATCCATTTTCTTGTCGATATGCGGCCGTAGCAGATTAAAAATGACCATCGCGATATTTTCAGCGGTCGGATTTAGCTTTTTGAATTCTTCAGTGTCAAGGTTCAGGTTTTTGTGATCAAAGCGCGAATGGATCTCACGGCGAATAAGATCGCTAAGTGTTTTCATATCCATTACATATCCCGTCTTTTTATCTGGCTTACCCACTACTTTCACTTCCAGTTCATAATTGTGACCGTGATAATGGGGCATTGCGCATTTCCCAAACACCTCATCGTTTTTAATATCATCCCACTGGGGATTGAATAATCGATGTGCTGCGTTAAAATGCTCCTTCCTGTATACAGCGACTTTCTTACTCATACGATCAAATTACAATAATATCCCGTCATAGCGGACGGCAGGGATGCGGATGTATCAACAGTACTGCACTAAAAAAGTTGACGTGAATAGCACTTTTCTATTCGCCGAAATATTCCACGTATATCCGCGGAGTTTCATAAAGTTTTATACAATGCAGTGCAATTTCCGGGGGCAGGTGGGGCCGCAACTCATTCCAGATGGCAATGGCGAGATTCTCTGTACTGCACATTTTGCCCTGCATGAAGTCAACGTCCACGTTGAGGTTGCGGTGATCAACTCGTTCAATTACTCGATCTTTGATGATATTGCTCAGCTTTTTTACGTCAAACACGAATCCCGTTCCCGGATCGGGCTGTCCCTTTACCGTTACCAGCAACTCATAGTTATGACCATGCCAGTTTTCATTGGCACATTTGCCAAAAACTTCTTCGTTTTTTTCGTAGGTCCAGTCCGGGTTGTAGAGCTTATGGGCAGCATTAAAATGCTCTGATCTTGTTAAGTAAACCATGCTTCACTTATTGATTCCCTCACAGCATCGGGCGGAGGAAATGATGAGCCGCAAAGGTAAGTGAAAACCGTTTTGTTATAGCTGGAAAAAGAGAGCTTTGCCTACCTTGCATATTCCTTGTAATAGCAAACACACGATGGTTTATTATGTTGAACACATTGGTAATTGCGGCCACTACCGCTGAAATCACACCATTCCTCGACCTGTTGCGCAAGCCTGGCAACCCGCTGGCTAATCGCAATGATATCGACATACTGATAACAGGTGTGGGATTAACCGCAGCTACCTGGGCCATCACCCGGCAACTGCACATAAAAAAACCCGTGGAAGTAATCCAGGCTGGACTTGCAGGCAGTTTCGACCGTGGCATTCCGTTAGGTTCGGTCCTGGCGGTAAAGCAAGACCTAATTGCCGACCAGGCTGTGATGGAATCTGGTTCGTTTAAATCAATTTCCGACCTTGGATTGATGGATGCCAATCGCTATCCATATGCAAAAGGATGGCTGATCAATAAAAGCGACCTGATCAAAAAAACGAGGCTCAAAAAAGTAAAAGCCATCTCTGTAAACGAAATCAGCACCTCGCGCCAACGAATTGCCAGCTATCGTGCAGCATTCGATCCGGCTATCGAGTCCATGGAAGGTGCAGCGTTGCATTACTGTTGCCTGATGGAAAATGTTCCCTTCATACAATTGAGAGCCGTTTCCAATTATGCTGGTGAACGCAATAAGCGTAAATGGTTCATGCAGGAATCTATTAACAACCTGAACAATGAACTGGTAAAGCTGTTGACATGAATGTAATTGTAGAATTAAAATTGTGAATATTGAAACTTACTCTTGGATTTTCGCCCTGCCCGAATGATACTTTCATCTTTGATGCACTCGTCAATAACAAAATTGATACAGAAGGCCTTGTTTTTGAACCTGTATTGGAAGATGTGGAGACACTTAACCAGTGGGCGCTTGAAGGTAAACTGGACATTACAAAACTCAGTTTCCCGGCTTTCTTCCAGTCGATTGAACACTATACTCTGTTAGATGCCGGCAGTGCACTGGGTAAAGGTGTAGGACCTTTACTGGTATCTAAAGAAAAAATGGATGTATCCGCATTAAGCAGGTCCCACACAATTGCGCTTCCAGGAGCTAATACTACTGCCAACCTGGTCTTCAGTTTTGCCTATCCCTCATTGCAGCAAAAAAAGTTCATGCGCTTTTCCGAAATCGAAGATGCAGTGCTGAATGGTGAAGCTGACCTTGGCGTTATTATTCATGAAAACCGGTTTACCTACGAGCAAAAAGGTTTGCATAAAGTGGCTGACCTCGGAGAATACTGGGAAAACACAATGAAGACACCCATTCCGCTGGGCGGTATCGCCATCAAACAGGAAATAAAACGATCAACTGCATTAAAAGTAAATGCGCTGATTGTAAAAAGCCTGCAGCATGCTTTTGCTCAATATCCACAGGTAAGCGATTACGTAAAATCACATTCCCAGTCTATGAGCGAAGAAGTGATGCGTAAGCACATTGATCTTTATGTAAATGATTATAGCCTTTCGCTGGGCAAAGTTGGAAAAAAGGCAATACTTACGATGTATGCGACTTATGAGGAATTTAATTCGAGTAATGCGGATGTTTCGGTTGAGGAACTCTTTCTTTAAAGATAAAAGTTAAAAGATAAAAGTTTCCCTAATTGAGGATCACCTCACAGTCTTGTACTAACGCAAGTTGAGGAGTGCTTTGAGTCTTCAACTTGCAAAACTTTTATCTTTTAACTTTTATCTTTTATCTGACAGCGCAGCGCTGTACACTTCCAAACATCTCTTCCGCGCGAATTCATGTTCAACAATAGGTTTAGGATAGGTGAACTCCTGAAATTCAGGCACCCATTTTCTTATATACTTCAATTCCGAATCAAATTTCTTTGTTTGCAAATAAGGATTGAAGATTCGGAAATAAGGAGCCGCATCACAACCACTCCCAGCGGCCCATTGCCACCCTCCATTGTTGGAAGCGAGATCATAGTCAAGTAATTTTTTAGCGAAATAAGCTTCACCCCAGCGCCAGTCTACCAGCAGGTGCTTGGTAAGGAATGAGGCAGTGATCATCCGCACGCGGTTATGCATAAACCCGGTAGCATTGAGTTCCCGCATACCAGCGTCCACGATGGGGTATCCCGTGAACCCATTGCACCAGGCGTCAAATTCTTTTTCGTTATTCCGCCAGCGAATATGATCATACGCTGGTTTAAACGCATGACCGACCACGTGAGGAAAATGCCAAAGTATCATCTGGTAAAATTCTCTCCATATCAGCTCATTCAAAAATGTTTCACTCAATGAGCCAGCTTCGCGTGCCAGTTCACGAATGCTGATGGTTCCAAAACGGAGATGCACTCCCAGTCGTGATGTACCCTGCGCGCCTGGGATATCTCGCTGCTTTCTATAATCCCTGATCAGGTCATCGTTATAATTTATGGCAGGAAATTTCTCTTCACTGATTGCAAATCCCATTGTTTGTAATGTAGGTATTGCTTTTGCAGCCTGTTTATAAAAATGGGACGTTTGTTTTTTAGATGGGTATGAACGCAGGTAAAATGTATTAACCGTGGCTTTCCATTTGCGTGAATACGGAGTAAATATGGTGTACGGCAATCCATCGTCTTTTACTACTTCGCTTTTTTCAAATATCACCTGGTCCTTGAAGGTGAGCAACTCCACATTGGATGCAGCGAGAAGTTTCTTTATCCCATTATCCCTTTCTTTTGCGTAGGGCTCGTAATCGTGGTTGGTATATACCTGCGCTATGGAATACTCTTCCAACAATGATTCAAATACTTTTTCCGGAAACCCATAACGAGCATCCAGTGTAGATCCCGACTTCAGCAACTGCTGCTGTATCTTTTCCAGCTCCCGGTGAATGAATGCTACGCGGCGATCATCCTTTTCTTCCAGTTCGTCAAGTATATGACGGTCGAATATAAATACAGGCATCACTGGGTGAGGACTCTTCAAAGCATGGTAAAGACCCGCATTGTCGTGCAGGCGCAGATCTCTCCTGAACCAAAAAATATTTACAGTGGGTTTCATTTACCGCGTGTTGCTTCAGAGCAACAAGCGTAGGGTCAAAATGTTTGCACCAGGTGCTTGTAAATCGCTGCGGTACGAATATGATTGTAGACTTTATCGCGGAATTGTTTCACTCCGCGTATAACGCTAATCGCGTTGGTGAGAAAAATTTCATCAGCCTGCAACAGTTGATCTGCCGTTACCATCGTTTCTACAACGCGGTAGCCGGCATTTCCATCTTTGAACTGTTCGATTATGTGTTGCCGCATTATTCCCTTCACGCATCCTTCGTCGAGTGCGGGGGTTATCAACTGGTCATCATTTATAAGAAAAATGTTAGCTATGGAGCCATCAGCAATCCGGCCCTGGCTATTGAGCACCAGGCAATCGTCCAGTTGATGATTGGCAGCGTAGCGGGCGGCCATGAGATAAGGAAGGTAATTGGCCGACTTAAGGTTGGAAAAACGGTCGCAGCTTTTCCTGGCATCAGGAAAAATACCAATATGAATACCTTCCGGGTCCAGATACTCACTCGTTGGCGGAAGCGCCGAACATTCTAGAAGATAATGAATACTATTTTCTGCCTGCTTCAATGTGCCTTTACCTGAAGATACTGACAGCCGCACCCTGGCTGTATCGCCCCCACCATTCATTTCCACCAACTGATGTATTAAATTTTCCAGGGTTGATTGTTGCACCTTGGTAGGAAAAATCCAACCCAACAATTGCATACCATGTTCCAGTCTCTGGAAGTGAAGTGTAGCCAGCCTGATAATTCCTTTGTGCCAGTACATGGTTTCAAACAATCCGTTGCCATAGCGGGGGAGGAAATCATCGGCAGTAAAAACGGGCTGGTTTGACCGCATGAATTGACCATCGAAACAGATATAAGCCATGCCTCAAGATAAAAACAAAAATGCCATCCGGGTTAGGTTGCTTTCCGGACGGCATATATCTGATGAGGGTTAGTGCGCTCAGTGTTGTTCTACGAGACCGGCTTTTACGGCATACATTACGAGTCCTGCCATAGATTTTGTACCAGTCTTGGTTTTGAGTTTGTCGCGGATAGCTTCCACGGTACGTGGGCTGAGATCTACGATGTCGGCAATTTCCTTCGTGCTTTTCTCATCACACATCAGTTTGAGGATGGTGATTTCCTTTTCGGTGAGTTGCACATCGGCCGGCATGCTTGATTCGGTAGTACGTTTTGTACGCAATCCATTCAGCAGGGCTTTGTTGGTAAGCTCGTTGAAGTAGAAGTCGTTTTCATATACACCTTTTATAGCCTCATAGATCATTTCAGAACCAGACTCCTTAGTTAAATAGGAGTTGGCACCGATCTCCATCATTTTGGAGATTACAGAATGATCGTTGTGCATAGACAGCATAATCACTTTTACCCCGGGATACAGTTTTTTGATCTCAGGTAAAGTGGTGAGGCCATCCATGATAGGCATCTGGATATCCAGTAATACTACGTCGGGCTGAATGTGGCGGAGCAGGTTGAGCAGTTGCATTCCGTTTTCTGCTTCGGCAACCATCTGTATGTCTTTACGACTTGACAAAGAGGTTTTAACACCGGTACGGAAGAGAGCATGGTCATCGGCTATCGCCACGCGGATTACATAGTTAGTGTCGGGGTTTTTCATGAATTGAATTATTAATATAAAATGTTGGATTCGGTAATATTCTGTATGCAAGTTGGAAAATTCCTGCAACATATACCATAGTGAAACTACTCGATTACGTATTTGTGGAAAGTACCGATGAGAGGTGGTATTCGGAACTTTACGAGGGGGATTTTGGTTTTTTACGATAGCGACAGTAAATACCGATGAAAAATAATAGGGCAGTTATGCTCTTGTTAACATAGGTATGTGGATATACTTTTGTTTCAGAAAGTTGATCGAAGCGGATGACTCGCTATCCTACTCATCCAATGTCCATAACACCGTCCAGAAAGTTATTTTCCAAAATTCCTTTGAAAAACCAAGCGACACTCTCCCAAGCGATCAACTTTCTCTTTTTTCCCTGGTTCGTCCAGGCCAAACGTGAACCCGTTTTTTAAATCCAAATACCTGCTTGAAAGTTAGTAAGTCTTAACCATCCTTTGTAAAGTTCACCTAGAACATCTTTCTTTTCATAACAGTAACGTCAGAGCCCCGGTTTCATAACCCGGGGCTCATTTTTTGCTGCAGGCTTCAGGCTTCAGGCTCCGAGCCTCGAGCTTCGAGCGAGAATTCGCGGATTGAAAAATGTAACCAATCTCATTCTTAACTAATCAGCTTTTACCACCTATTGCTTTCACGACGAGTTTCCGCCGCAAATAATTTGTATTTCGACTTGAGAAATTATGCCGTAAGGCGTCGCGAATAAGTTAGCTTGGAAATTAACGCTCAATACTGGTTTCAGGTCAGGCACGAAACATCAACTTTGCTAACAAACGTTGTAGTAACTATTTCTTCTATTTGTAATTACATTTATTGTTGCGTGCCAGCAGGCACAGGTAATTTACCGAATGCGGGTTAGTTTGAAAAAAATAAAAATTTATATGAAAGATGTATCACAGTCTTTTTCCCTTACGGGCAAAACTATTATTATAACAGGCGCTACGGGGGTACTTGGTGAAGCATTTGTAACCGGTGTTGCTGCAATGGGGGGAAGGGTCGTACTTATCGGCAGGAATTCGGATGTCGGAGAGGAACGGGTAAGCCACTTGAAAGCAACCGGCCATGAAGCCATGTTTGTAAAAGCTGATGTATTGTCGGAGGTTGAACTCACACAGGCGCACGATCAGATACTGGCGAAATATGGCCAGGTAGATGGCCTCGTAAATGCAGCCGGGGGTAATATTCCCGAAGCAGTGATTGCGCCGGGAAAAGATATTTTCGATATCAATATCGACGCGTTGAAGAAGGCATTCGACCTAAACCTCTTCGGTACTATTTTGCC
The DNA here is from genome assembly GCA_965652975.1 of uncultured Chitinophagaceae bacterium. Taxonomy (GTDB): domain Bacteria; phylum Bacteroidota; class Bacteroidia; order Chitinophagales; family Chitinophagaceae; genus CADEDV01. Next base: position 31,858 of record CBFGYO010000009.1, read on the forward strand.
CGTAACTGTATTTGGAAAATCCCTTTTAGCATCGGGTAAAGGTAGCATCGTCAATATTTCCTCGATGGCTGCTCAATCCGCAATTACCAGGGTGCTGGGATATTCGATGGCTAAGGCGGCGATCGATAATTATACGAGATGGATGTGTGTAGAAACTGCGCAACGTTATGGAAGTGCTATCCGCGTGAATGCTATTGCGCCTGGTTTTTTTATTACCCATCAAAATCGCAGCCTGCTGACCAATGAAGATGGAAGCTTTACTGAAAGAGGTGAAAAAGTTATCCGCAATACTCCTTTCAAACGTTTTGGCCAGCCGGACGAACTTATCGGCGTACTGGTGTGGCTACTGAGTGATGCCTCAAGCTTTGTAAGTGGTGAAGTAATATGCGTGGATGGAGGGTTCCATGTTTTCTCCGGCGTATAAGTATGCTTTTATTTTTTTCGTCGAGATGTTTATCTTGCCTTCCTTACAGAAATAAATTCTATTAATATTTTGAATCTGAAACAAACATGGCGCTGGTTTGGTCCTGACGACCCGGTTAGCCTACAGGATATTTTACAAACAGGAGCCAGTGGAGTCGTTACCGCCCTACATCACATTCCACATGGAGATGTATGGCCAGTCGACGAGATCAGGAAAAGACAGGATATCATCGCTGCTGCCGGCCTTACCTGGGCAGTGGTAGAGAGTGTAACAGTTCATGAGTCCATTAAAACCAGGACCGGCGATTACCAACGTTATATTGATCAGTATAAGCAAACGTTGCGCAATCTCGCAGCCTGCGGAATTGATATTGTGACGTACAATTTTATGCCGGTAAATGACTGGACACGTACGGACCTTAATTACAAAATGAAAGATGGCTCGCTTGCGCTGTACTTCAACTGGTCTGACCTGGCAGTTTTCGACATTTATGTATTGCAAAGAAAGAATGCAGCAGCCTCCTACCCGGCAGACATTGTAGAAGAGGCGGCGAAAAAACATGCGAGCTATACGCCGGACCAGTTGCAGCAACTTACCGAGATCATCATGTTTGGCATCCCGGGCGAAAAAAAGCAGACCGTTGAGCAAATGCGGGAAAAACTGGCGCAGTATAAGGATATTGACCATGCCACGCTTCGTAACAACTTAAAATATTTCCTGGAGGAAATTACACCGGTTGCTGATGCACACAATATTCGCCTGGCAATTCACCCCGACGATCCTCCTTTCGATATCCTTGGCCTACCCCGTATTGTAAGCAGTGGCGATGATATTGATTTCATATTATCCGCAGTTCCGAATAAAAGTAATGGTATCTGTTTTTGTACCGGCTCATTGGGAGCAGGTGCACATAACGACCTTACTGCCATTCTTAAAAGGATCGATACCAGGTTACACTTCATTCACCTGCGCAACACGAGGCGTGATGCCCAGGGAAATTTTTATGAGGCCGATCACCTCGATGGCGATACAGATATGTACGTAGTGATGAAAGAAATATTGCAAATTCAAAAAAAGCTTGCTACCCCGATTCCTTTTCGACCCGATCATGGCCACCAGATGATGGATGATCTTCATAAGAAAACAAATCCCGGGTATTCCTGTATTGGGCGGATGCGTGGTTTGGCTGAATTGAGGGGACTGGAATTAGGAGTTTCTCGCTCACTGGAAAGATAAAAGCTAAAAGATAAAAGTGGTTGAAGGTCGGAGATCCGGCTAAAAAGTCACTTTTATCTTTTATCTGGCATAATTAACATCCTTCTTGCACGTATACATTAAATTAAATTAGGTGGCAAATAATTATTCCTCGCGTCTTTGGTCCCTTTGCGTATTTTGTGTGAAATGAACCTTCATTCATGCAAGACGAATTTATATTGCCTGTCGACTTTGATGGCAAAACACTTGAATTTCCCGCAAAATTGATTACTTACGGATATAGCTATAAAATTGAAGTTGACGTATTCGACACCAAAGTACAATTTGAAACCGATGAAGAACGAAACTGGCGCGCCATGATAACCTATGATGACGTGCAGTTGAACAAAAAACTGAACAGCGAGATGTTGAAAGCAATTGCTTTAAAACTGGAAGCTTTACTTTGAATTATAATCAGGTGCCCCTGTCTTTTTTCTTATCTGCCTCATCTTTTGACTCCTCATCATTCTCTTCAGCATTCTCTTTGATATTTTGCATAAGTGACGACACCGGGCCTTCCATTTCCTCCTGGGGGTCGGTAGTATTCAAGGTTTTGGGATCGGGCTTCAGGCCCTCTTTTTCCTTTTGATCATCCTTTTTTGGGGATTTGTTGTCGTTTGCCATATTGAAATTGCTTTAATAAGAGAAAAAATCAAATATGGTGCCGCTATTGTTCCTGCAACGACTTAGGCCTCCTGAGAGCGTAGAGCCAGAGCGAAGAGCGGTATTACGTATCTGAAACAGATTGCCTACTCATTCGTATCACACATTGTGAATCGTCCACTTTCTTCCAGTAATGCAAATTGATTGCGGCTACCCGTAGGCAAAACGGCAACAATCCGTGTGTGTGTGTCAAAATGCTTTATCTCGTTGGGTAGAACATCATTTATCTCAAATAATGTCGCCCTTTTCTTTTCTGCAATTACAAAAAGGGAGGCACCGACGAATGTCGTGATGGAAGGAATAAGGTTTATTGCAAAAAAATCACCCTGGATACGAAGTTCGCCCTTCACCGGTTTACAAAACAAACAACCTTTAATTGTACTTATAACCAACTGGAATTCTGTAAATGGCTGCGAGACTGCAAAATGACGAATACCAGTTTCAAGATCGTATATCCGGGCAATACCAGATGCGGCAATAATCAGAAATTCCTTGTTTTCGTATGTATAATAATATTCATCCCGGTTAATCATTTCCGACCTCGCTACACCCTTTGTCAAGGGCAACTGGCTTTCATGAACACAGTTAATCGATTTCTGTAAAACACCATCCAGGCTATAATAGTGCATTGTGAGTGCCTGGTCAGTTATTTCAAGACGGCAAATATCCTGGCTCTCATTCATCACACATTGAGAGGCTGTATTATGCATCCAGGTGGGACAGTATACCGCCAGTGCCTCGGTAAAATATTTATTTCGCGGAAGATTTTTTCGCGTTATAGGCTGGTTGTCGGTTGAAAGTATTATAACACTATTACTATAATAAGGTGCATTAATAAATCGGAATGACGCTCCGCGTTTTACCACAAAAGACCACGAATAATACTCGACATTGCCATACCAGTTGCCACGCACCATTTGCAACGACCCATCTTTTATCCCTAATGCGAGAAACTGGCTGCGATGACTAACTGCCTGTAGCCAATTGATATTCTGGTCGAGATGAAAGACCATCGGTGATCCTGATTTCAACTTCCTGACATGATTACTCGTTGCATACCGGCTGGCATCCGAACCAATGAGCTTATCGCCCGGTACAAACTTTCGCAAGCTTGCCAATACATTTGAATTACCCTTGTCAGTTTCTTTGTGAATAATTTCATAGGCAATATCCTGTGTTGTTTCTGCCAGCTTTGGCGAAACATTCTTTTTTGCAACATATTCGAGCACATTAAGCAGTGCCACCTGTTTGTGACGTGGAGTGTGTTTGTTAAATACTTCGTTCAATTCTTTTTCTGTATTACCAGGTTCTTTATTCAATACAATGTTGAAATACTCTTTCAGGCAGGGTTCTGCAAGATGATATCCTTTCCATCCTTCGAGCAGCGTTTGTTTTGCCCTCTGTAATTGATCAAGCTTTTCATTAATTACACGGGCTGCTTCCATATGATCACTATTCGAAATCCGCTCTTCAATGAATTTTTCATAATACTGCACACCTTTATCCTGTTGCTGGAGTTTCGTATAGAGGTCACCTACTTTTTCATTTCGTTCCAGTCCTTTAAATACTTCGATAGCCTCGCTATATAAGCCACCTCTTTCAAGGCATTCGGCAGCGGCCGGGAGTGTTTTCAAATGATCCTTGTATATCACTGCTGCTTCGCGGTACATGCCTCCCTGTTCCAACACGTTTGCCGCCGATGAATAATCGCCCAGTAAATGCGCATAAACGTAAGCCGCCTTCTTAAAATTCTTGTTATCGATTTCTCTCTTTGCTGCGTTCAAATACTTTGTGCGCAAATCATTATAATAATTGCCCAAATCCCAGCCGTCTACCACACGCCCGCCACCAAGTGAGCTCAAATCGAAAATGGAAGGCCGTCGCGTCAGCCTGTCGGAACCCACCCCAGCGGATCCCCTATCGAGGTACGGCGAATTAAGCGGAATGGCATAGCGTAACGCTTCATCATTGTCATCATCAAATAAAGTAAGTAGCCGTTTAATCTCATCATTGCGCCTCTTTTGCAATTCGTCGAGATTTTGTGTTATCCAGTTAACAAGCCGTTCCATCGTTCCAACACGGTTACTATTGCCGACAGCATCACTTACAGGTGTAATTTTTACCAACACCCGCATCAAGCCTAAAACTCCTTTCAACATTACGATCTTCACTCCATCGAAAATCTTCCCGAGTGCGGAGGGATCCTTAGAAGGATCGATTGGAATTTCATTCAAAGGTTTCTCGCCAACACCTTCTTTTATATCGCTCATCAAATCTTCGGGTGTCTTTTGCATTACCAGTATCTGGTTGAAACCCGGGCGAGTAAATGCCCCCGGATTAGCAAAACTCCAATCGGTAGCTGGAATAATATTGTATTCAAAAAACTTCGATAGATCAAAACGATCCTTTTCCTCGAATCCAATAAATCCAATAGAAGGATGGAGCACCTGCTTTTCCCATAATAACAGTTCTTTCAATTCCAACGCTGTAACCTGGGGAACCAATTCAGTATCGACAGGTATATATAGTTTGTTTTCGATGCAGGTATACGGCTCCAGCAGTTGGATATCCTTTGCTCTTTTTGCGTCTTTAAAAATTACAAATAAGCCGGAGGGTTCAGGATCTTTTAGGGAAGTGGGCATTACATAACATTCGAGTTCTTCAAAAAGTATATCCCAGCTATCAATTTCCGTCAGCCAGCCCTTTGCATCCGCACCTCTTATGAATGCAGCGTTTGCAGGTGGTTGTATACGGTTACTATATTTGATCCCTAATTCCATATTTACACAAGCCTGTCAATAAAGGCCTGGATGTATTTTTTATAAAATAATTCTGAACTGATCATATCTGATTTACCTGGATCAAAAAAATAAGCCGACCCACATACAACTCCATCGGATGCCCAGCAGGCCGTATATACGCCTACGACAAGTACAATGGTAATCTCCGGGATTTTTAAATCCGAACTCTTCAGATGTAAAAAACCTCTTCCGTCAACTACGGCTTCGCTCCCATCCTGCCACACACGCCTGCTAAATCGTATTCTCTTATTCGGTAGTAAAGTAGGAGAACCGTCCTTTTCTTTTGCATACTTTGCTCCGGGTTTTCCCTCAATAATCTCCATTAAACGAATCAGGCGATTATGTCCTGTCAACCCCAGTTTATAATGACCTAAAACTAATTTTTGATCATCTCCAACATACAAGTCTTTAAACCTGAACATCCTGGTAAACCCATTCAATGGCCCTTTGTAATAATTATAGGCTCTTTCAATAAATTTCTGAGTTGCTACCGGCGCAACTAACCCAAAACCGCGCAAAATATCATTCTCTACTTTTGATTTTATTTCACGATCTATACAATCGAATGTATAGGTATAAAATCCCGTGGATAAGTAAAGAATGTTTTTAATGATTTCGGCACTTTTGACGATGGGGATCTCTTCCGACAAATTGTTATGATGAACTGATAATGATCCCAGGTTTATCGTATAGAATTTAACGAAGTTTTTTTGCCGGTTGTTTACAAGGATAAAGAGGTTATCAACTTCATCCCATCCGAATGTATAATCCCCTGTTTCAATAGTACCCATTAATTCCTCACCTCCTTTATCACTGTGCCTGATCAACATTACCTGTCGGACATGTGTAACTATTACTAACCCAACGCCCACCATTTCAAACCACATACCCTTTGATTCCTTTAGCATTACTTTTGGCAATAGCAAGGGAGGCGAAGGGCATGTAAGAAATGCCGGAACACCTGAAACATCTTTTCGATTTACAACAGGTACATTTAAAACTTCATCGAGATTTATCTTAGCTGTACTTAAAAGTCTTGTGTTTCCCTTAATGCATTCATAAAAATGTAGTTCACCTGACCTGCTCACCGTTACAATAAAACTAAGGGATGCTTTAGCGTTGGCCAGGTGAGAAAGAAATGAAGTTGTGCGCAACATTCCCGCTTCCGTGACCAGGATATATTCATTTTGCTCTGATACCGGCTGATCATTGATCAACGATTCAAGCGATTTACCGCAATGCAATGCGTGGTGCAACTCACCTAATGCTTCTACTACCCCATCTTTTGAATGAAGATTTATTTCAACATAATCTTCGCCTTTAAGCGCGTAGGACTCGATGAGTTCATTATGTTTTGAATTATGGGCAAATGCAAGTGCAGCCGAGATGGCATATATTCTTGGAATGCCCCACATCCTGATGGTCGTATCCAGTAAAATGGTTCGTTGCCGTTTTGGATTTTCCGGTGGTTCTTCGCGCCTGAAATAGAGCGCTTCGTTATTCACCAACCTTGCAGTAAGCAACAGGTCGTCATGCGCCAGCTCACTCAACAACAGCCGGTCGTAATTACCGCGGTTGGTGATATCGGAAATACCACCATAAGATTGATCACCTGAACCCTGCAAATGCATGGGAATATTCAGAACGGGTATCAACTGCCTTGCCAGTCGCGCCAGTGCAATCGTATTTTCATCCAGCTCCAGTTGCTCAATAAGATCTGCTGATGAATACTCCGGCAAATCAATCTCGGCTACCCCGGGCACTTCACTGAGCCCGGTTTTCAATTTCAGTTCAAGCCTTGCGACGGTTGGATAATTTTCAAATGCGCGGCACAGGTATTGCAGGTCTGCTAAAAACTCGTCGCTGGTGAGCGCGTCGCCATCCTCCCTAATCAACGCATCCAGGCGACCACTCCTGATTTCTGCCAGGGCTGCTTTCAACTCAACATTTGAAAAAACAAAGGACGGTTTCCCAAATATTTCATGAATTAAATGAATTCTACCCTCCCCTTTTTTCAATTCGGTAGGAAGTGCGCTGATTACCTCAAGAAAACCAAATGCTGAATGTAGCTCACTTTCACGATGCTTAAGGTTTAAATCAGTCATGATACGCATCATCTGCTGTTTTTCCCCCGGGCCCATTTCTTCCTTACAAGCCATTATAACCCATAAGAGCGATGAAAGTGGGGGAAAACCATCCATGGAAAGTTCGCTCAATATTTCAACGAGGTCGTCGCGGTAGCAAATGGTGGTGCCCGTCCGCCACTCTATGACGTCTGTACCTTCGGCCCATTTCCAGAAATAATTGGAAGGTGCCTGGAAATATTTTTTTGTATTGATTACAGTTTTAATCATTCTCCTAGCTGCACAATTTCATTTGTTAATCGAACTGCACTCCGTTTTGCCGGTACAAATAAACTCTTTGCAATTACCGTGTAGCGACCATCGCTATCCATCATTACCAGGTTTTCATTGTTTTTATTTAATTGTTCATTTATAAAAGTTGCAGCCAGTTTGATCTCGAAATCATACCCCGCTGGTATTAGAATTCCATTTTCAATCCAGTACTCCGTTCCTGGCAGAGGAGGCAAAGGATTGCCAATTATCAGTACTTCATTTTTTTCCGATACTGCAAAACGAAGAAGCTGTAAGCGCGCAGCAGGTGCCGTTTCTGCATAAGTTTTCCATATACTTAGTTGTGTAAGGATGGCGCTACCGGGTTTATGCACTTCTGATTGAATGATTTTTATCGGCACTGGTGCTACTTCATTTACGGGCAATGCAGATACTGGCAATCTTACACTTAAAAAAGATGTAAGTGGTTGCCAGTTCAATTCCTTTAATATCTCAACAGGTGTAAGCGCGCCGGGTAAAAATAGATTTCCCTGTTCATCTTCTGTATAAGTGCATACAAGTGGTAATTGCATTAAACTTTTCTCCTTCTCATCTTCGCTGGATAGTTTTATCCATATCCACTCATCATCCGGCGCTACCTGCAATTCCTTCATACAGCGTACGGCACCCAGCAACACGATATCCTTTGCGCTCATCTTAGCTATGAAATTTGCCATATAGAGGGTTTAGGCCGAGTGAATAATTTTTCGCCACAGTGTATCAATTGGTTCCTGTACGTACTTACGTTGTACTGAATTACTGATCCACTCGCAGCGCCCGTTAAGGTATCGGAGTCTGTCTTTGATAATAGTGCGTTCGGTAAGCGGTAAGGATTCATCTTCCCATTTTTCCGTCATCAACGTCACTTCCTTAAAAATATCATCAGCATTTGGCAATGCATGTACGGAAGCCCGCGGATGCTGATCAGGGGATTCATTATCAGTTTCCACTACCGAATTAACGATCCCCGTAATTATTTCCTGTTGCTCTTCCGTATCCCATATATAGCGCATTACCCACATATCGGAAGGAATGGCTTTTGTTCTTTTGCATAGAAGAGCACTGGCTGCTATCAGTCTTTGAAGTTTAACGGCACGCCGATCACTTACCTGCACCCCGGCATTGCGCAACATTTCAACCAGGTTGATGTATGCCGGGCGAATATCCTGCAAATCGACCATGCCAATCATCGACTGTATCTGGATCACATCTTCAGCAAGTATTTCCGGTTTGTCTATCATCTCCTTTTTTTCCAGCTTCCAACCGGCTTCCAATACATTATTCATCAACGCGGGATCTACGTTTTCACATCGTACCCGAATAAGGAACCTGTCGAACAATGCATGCAATGCTTCGTCTTCCGGTAAATGGTTACTTGCGCCAACGATCATAATTACCGGCAGCGGCCTGTTTTCCCTGCCACGACGAAAAACTTTTTCGTTAAGCACCATCAACAGGCTGTTAAGTATTGCACTATTGGCATTTAATAATTCGTCGAGAAATATAAGGTTGGCTTCCGGCAACATTCCCTCGGTATTGGTAACCAGGTCGCCTTCCCGTAGCTTACGGATATCAAATGGACCGAATAATTCATTTGGCTCTGTAAACCGGGTGAGCAGGTATTCAAAAGTTTTTCCATTCAGTAATTTGGAAAGCTCGCGTACCATCGCGCTTTTGGCCGTACCTGGAGGACCGAGCAGGAATAAATTTTCCCGGCCTGCAAGACAGATTCCCATCAGATCAATGATATCATCTTTACCCACAAACTGTTCTTTCAGGTGCTGGAGAATATGCTTGAGGCGGTCAATAAGTTCAAATTGTTTTTCCAACGCTGCTTTCATGATGGGTTTGTTTTAAATCAGTTTTAAATTCGGGCCAGATAGTAGCGAGATGTTCGCCTGTGGTTTCGATCAGGCAGTCAAGAATTTCTTCATTATCTATACGCGAGTTGTCTTTTTTATTGATGATCCTGTCTATATAAGCCTGTTTTAAAGAAGCATGCGTAAAGATCAACTCATCACTGACTTTTTCCTTTAATTCAATTCCTACAGAAGAGAATGGCCACTTTGCGGCTGTCTTGCGAAGTTCCGTTACAAGGATATCCCCAGGAGCAAGTCCTTTCGCCAATTCAAATAATGCAGGCAGGTAGCGAAGTGCCAGGTCGGTTGAATAAATTGTTTCAACAGTAATATCACCTGTAAAAGCTGGCAGATGTGTGGCAACGATCTCTTCGCCTGCATCACGGTTTATGGTCAATTGCACCGCCTGGTAAAAATATTGAGCCGCCCATAATGCAGCCTCTTCTGAAAAATCCGGTGCGGCAAGAGCCATCTCCAATTTATCCTCGTTATAATATGCCTGTAGCAATCCCTTTGTAGCCTGCAAATCGTTTTCGGAAAATTGGATCAATGTCCCGTTCACAATAACCTTCCCCTCAGTAACCAGTTGCTTTATAAAAGTCGATAATTCCATGCAATGGCTAAAGTTAATAAGGACGGGGGGAAATAAGCATATTTAGGAATTGAGATAAAAGATAAAAGTTAAAAGATAAAAGTTGATTCAATGCGGCAATCCCGACCTGAATCAACTTTTATCTTTTAACTTTTATCTTTTATCTCTTCTTAAGGTTGCGTCACCCCCGCAAAATGCATCAAATCAGCAAAAGTAAAATCGCCTGCTGTTGCAGAAGGAAGTATCGGTGTAAAACCACCAGTGACATTCAGGAATGAATTTGCATCGCGTTTCAATATTCTTATAAAAGTATCTGCCACTATTCGTGCGCCCACCGGTCCCAACTGGTTGCCATTGGCCAACACTGCTGATTCCCTTAACACATAATACCACAGCGGCGTCCTTTTTAGCAGGGTAGCACTATTTTTATTCAACACATTAATTTCATTGGCTGGCAGGCCTTGTGTAAGTTGTGCCGTTGTCATCGGAGGAATTCCAAACTGCGCGGCCATGCCCTGTCCGCTTGGAAGTCCGAGTGCCAATCCTCTTCGCAAATTGCGGGTAGCCAATACCGCCATTATACCACTGCCGCCCGGGATACTTTCAAGACCATTAGCCAGCACACTGTCGATTTTACGTGCTTTATTATTTATAGGAACAGGTATGCCTGTATCAAAAAACGCATTGAAATCAACAACCCAATTGGAGAAGACCGGCAGGTTGGGATTCCTGTTGAATTGAAATACCTGGGCCAGGCTGGCATTAGGGAAATTGAAATTCACCCAATAATTATTCCGAATCATGCTATGCCCAAACCGATACGCTGCAACGGCAAACTCTACCGGCATGCGGAAGGGACTTCCTATTGGTACCACCTGGCCCATTGCTGCTGTAATGGCGGCATTGCCGCACACACGCCTGAGAAAATCTTTTACCACGGCCCATTGATAGTGATGGGTTACGATCTTCTTGGCTTCAACAAAAATATCTCCCGAAAATCCTGCAATGAGCAACAGGTCCACTACCTGGTTGTGAAAACGAAGCATGGTTTGATGAAACTGGGTTACAATAAGGTTCTCATCATTGCGTGGATCTCCAATTATAGCTGTATTGGATGATAGTGCCGGGTTCAGGGGATTATGTACGCGGGGCACATCGAAATCTGTTTGTATCTCCATACCGCCAGGGCCGGCACTACCGCCGGGACCGCCGGGTCCAACATTGGTGTTGGTACCCAACTGAAATTTAATTGCAGTAGAGGGACCTGATGAAGGAAATACATACATGAAGGGATCCAGTGCGGGACCGCGACTATATAATGAGTCCAGGTCCATAGCCGGTGTGCGCATATTATTGACTGTATTGGCGTCTGTATCTAGCTCGATCGACGACGATACATCGAATGTGATATCATGATCTACAAATTGTCCTACATAAGTAAATCCGGCGGGTATATTCGAGTCGGGCAAAGTTTCCCTCCCGATGTCGCCCATCATATCTCCCAGGTCGCGCATCAGTGCCTGGTTCACGGGATTGAAGGCTAGTTTGGAGGCGGTGCGAGTGGCAGCGGTTGACATGTATCCAAATTTATCAGCGCAGGGTGACTTGATCCAGTGAAATGGAAACCATGCCAGTGAGATCTTTGCTCCGTGAAAACGTTTTGTTTGAGGTTTTAAAGATGTGATCGACTTCTTGATATCTTCCGGCATTTTTGCTACGGGGAATACAGCTTCCGGGTTGATCTTGTTGACTGTTGCCAGTATCTTCCTTACATTGATCTTTGATATAACATTGAACTCCAGGAGACGCTTTTCCAATTCCGCGAGTTTGATGGGCTTTGGATTGGGAGTTTGCTTTGCGTTCATTGTTTTTACCAGCATTTCCTCGGCGGCAGGCAATGCCGGACCAGTATTCACCACACCAGGGGCTTTAGCTTGTGGGGGCTTCGAATTGGCTTTTTTTGGTACTGCTTTTTTTGCAGGTGCCTTTTTAGGAGCGGGTTTTTTAGATTTTTTTCTGGATGCCATGGTAGTTGGTTTAATGGTTTACCTTAAGTGGTTATTGAGTTTGTTTCCGTTATAAAAATCCTACATTACAAGTCAGCCGATAGTTTCTCATTATACTGACCATGTGAATACATAATATAATGATGAGCTATTGTGTGCTTTCTTTTGTTAGCTTCCAGGGAATGTAAAGGGTTTAGGAAAAAAAAGAGTAGCTGATAAAGGTAGGTTTAGTGTAAATGAAAAGTCAATACTCACTTAGTGGTATGTACGAATACTGAATCCGGTCAATGATAAATGTAAAAGTTCATTCGATGCCTTTAAAGTAGAGGAAGCGAAGAGCAGAACATATGATTTTTATTTAGAAATATGCTTCTAGTTACACCAAACAAAGAGGCAGGCTATATCAGTCAATCAAGCGGATTTATTAGTTTGCTTTAAGTTAAATTCGTAAGATGTAATTGTTGGCAATTATATGCGGACACCTTTCTTAATAGGATCAATGTTGCTTTTGGCAAGTTCAGGCTGTTTGTTTGGATAAAATTCAAGTCAAAATAAGTCATGCAAGACTGCAGTTGATAGTTTGACAAATCAAATAGTTTACACAACTGTTGAAATAATCCAATAAAAATGAAGGAGGAAAAGTCGCGCTACGAAAAAAGATTGTAGAAAACTTAGAAATTGACAGCACTCTATTGTCGAAAAATTTTGGATCAAAAATCCTGGTCGCTTTTATCGTTAACTCCGATGGAACTATTTCGGGTGCCAGGATAATCACCGACAAAACAAATAAGGCCGGACAACAAGTGCTGGAAATTGCAAAATCTTTTAAATGGACGGCAGGCAGGTGCGGCAATAAAAACGTGGCGACGATCTATACAATACCACTAATACTCGACTCGGAGGAGCAATGATAACTTCAAATTATCTCACACCGCCAACATCTACTTTCCGAATAAGCTTTGCCGCCGTATCCCATATGGCAATTGTCTTATGCCGACTGGCCGTAACGATTTTATCATCATTTGCGTTCCAGCTTATTCCCCATAAATAATTTGTGCTGTCAGGCTCGCTTGCATGAAGCAAAGTTCCATCCTTTGTCCAAAGCCGGAGTACATCGCTAGCGGTGGCCAGCCTGGTGCCCGCTTTATTCCAGGAAATATTCCTGTATTCTGCTTTACTGCCGGGCACAGATCTTAGTTTGATTCCATCTGGCGTCCAAAAATGAAGAAGGCTGGGAACATTTTCACCTTCCCAGTTGTGACCATAATCACCAATTACAAAAAACTCTCCGGAAGGATGCCAGTTTACACAGAGAATAATTGCCTCTTTATTCGTATGCTCCATTGTTTTGATCTCATTGCCGGTGCTGTCAAAAAGATTTATCTGGAAGTTTGCAGCCACCAGTATGTTTTTGTGAGGATGCCAGTCAACACC
>CBFGYO010000010.1:0-44800 GCA_965652975.1 uncultured Chitinophagaceae bacterium
GAAGTTTTAAAAAGAAGTTGGTCTCTATTTTTCTTCTTGATTTTCTTTTCCTTTGGATGTAAAAATGATAGAAGCAAAGATAAACTCGAAACTATAATACCATTATGCAATCAAAAACTGTTTGTTGAAAAATATGTTGTATCGGGTGGCGGAGCCTATGGAGGAGATATGATATCAGCTTATTTGACTGACTCTGCTAATTTTCGAATATACCTTCGCACTTATGATAATGCTCATGAGGGTATTGCATTTGAATGTAAAGGAAATGATAGTGTTAGTGTTTACAAAAAAATAACTGACACGGCCACCAACAGATTTAAAATTGTAAGTACTATAGTGTATAGTTTATCAGAGTTAAGAAAGAAAAAAGTATTTGAATAAAAAATACAATTAACAATAAAAGACCTCATAGTATTTCAACCACTCCTAACCGGGGGTGGTTTTTTTATGCTTAACACTTAAAATATATGAAATTAGAAACAACAAACCCCACCTGTTTTACTTACCAAACAGAAGAATCCACCACGGCAGCCAGGCTCTTGATAGGACTGTTAGGCGGAGTAGGGGTAAATGGACTGGACAGGATGCGAGTAACGATGAAATTAACGGTGATAAACCGTAAACATGCAAGCTATTTAAGCGATCCAGAGCTGGCAGGATTATCAGTCAGGCATAACCATGACCTGTACAATGACACACAAGTAGAGAAATTTGTTAGAAGGGTGGCAGAGAAACTGCAAACAGGCAGCATTGCCCTTACAAAGGTCATGGCAGATATTATCACTCCACTTACCCAATCGCATTTTACCTTCAACAGATTTGAATTTCACTCCCCCTGCTAGTTGTGAGCAACGATTTTTCAACCGAAGGCAACCATTTCTGTATTTACTCCGATACACAATTCAACCGTTAATAACTGCAATCGATTTCCCGGTAAAGACACAGATATTTTGGCCCTATTCACCCAGATTTTTTTGATAAAGTGAAACGGAAAGGTTAAATTAGGTACCCCTTCGGATTTAAGTTGACTTACTTACCTGTATCAATTATCCATATCCCATCCAGAATCAATTATCCCTCCCTGTTATAGCGATTTTACTTACAAATTCTTTCAAACAGGTTCATTCAATTAAAACTCACACGTATGAAACAATTCTATTCAAATCTCCTGGCATTGAGACCGGGGAGAAGTGTTATGCTATTTGCACTGCTGATTTGCGCAAGCTATATTTCCAATGCACAGGTATACACTGCCACCCTTTCGGGAGCAGCAGAAGCCCCTCCGAATAACTCACCGGGTACCGGAAAAACTACGGTTACCATTACCGGCACTATGATGAGAGTGCAGGCGGATTTTTCCGGGTTGGTAGCAGGTGTTACAGCTTCACATATTCACGCCGCCACGGCTGTCCCGGGTGCGGGCACAGCAGGTGTTGCAACAAGTGTTCCCACCTTTACCGGTTTTCCGTCAGGCGTAACTTCCGGAACATACGACAGGGTGTTCGATATGACCCTTGCCTCCAGCTACAATCCCGCCTATATCACGGCAAATGGTGGCACCCCTGCTTCCGCATTCGCTGCGCTAAAAACGGCAATGAACAATGGGGCTTCTTATCTCAACATTCATAGTTCTGCTTTTCCTCCGGGAGAGATCAGGGGTTTCCTGGCACTCTGCCCAACGATAAATGTTTCAATACCCAACGCATTTGCGCTGCCACAGGGTGTCCTGCCAAACACCGTCTACCCCGCATATGCACCAGCATCATCATTGATGCTTACAGCAACAGTTAGTGGCGGAACGGGTCCCTACACGTATAGCTGGACAGGCGGTTCTACCGCTTCAGGTATTACAGTTAGCCCCACAGCAACTACTACTTATACCGTGATGGTATTGGATCAAAAAGGATGTCCAGGCTCGGCATCGAGGATCGTATCCGTTGCAGATGTTGCAGGTGGCAAAAACGGTGACAAGATTGAAATTTGTCATAAAGGGAGTAATACTCTTACAATTGGCGCGTCCGGCGTAGCCGACCATCTCGGTCACAGCGATATGCTGGGTAGCTGTACAGTGGAATCTGTTACTCGTCGGGACGGAAGTGCAGAATTTGAAAATAACTTCTCTGTAAAAGTCCGCTCCAATCCATCATATAACTATTTTGATCTTCAACTGAGCGGCTCCACAAATAATGACTTCCAGGTAAAAGTCTACGATCTAACGGGAAGAGTTGTTGAATCAAGAACTTCGCTGCGGGGCATCCAAACGCTGCGAATTGGCAATACTTATAAACCCGGAATTTATGTCCTCGAAGTATCGCAGGGGGCTCAGAGAAAAACTCTGAAGCTCGTTAAAGCAAACTAAAACAATAAGGAAATAAAAAAGAAAGGGCGCTGTTGATAACAGCGCCTTTTTTATTATCGGTCGGTTAGAAGTGTTACGCTAGCGGCTGCCTCCACCCATTCTCCCTGCCTTCGTTCCTTCCATGGTTTGTTTTCGGGCATAAAATCGCATAACTCGATGTGCACGGGAGTTGGCTCCTTCCATGTTTGCCCAACGAGTCGCAATTCAAGAATAACGATGTCGCCCGTAATCTTTTCTCCGCTTATTTCCTGGTCTAGCTTAACTACTGCAGCGGGTGATTCATTTTGCCCTTTTATAAACTGGATAACTGTACCCGTCCGGAAGGATGCCACAGGAGTTTTTAAATACAATGGATCGTAGTCATAGCCGCCGGACAATTTTATTGTATCGCCGATTTTTATAGGAGAAGGTAATGTGGTGTCCACTGTATCGATTTTTGGAATTATTTGTTGAAGACTATTGCCTGTTGAATTTATGTAAAATTTATATTCCTCGAAACCGGTTGGTACCTGATAGTTGTCGGGAGCATAGTGTATTAAAAAGTAAGTTGAATCATTCAGCCGGCGTACATGCACACTATCTTTTGCCGCATTGTATCCTGTAGAGAATACGGTGTCTTTGTAAGCGAACAGCCCGTCTTTTACATAAATCGCTAAGGGAGAATCGGGTCCCAGAAATCGTATGCCTGTTTTTTGAATACGAATATTTTCATCCGAATATTTGATAAATGATTCATCACCAATAAATGCTACATAAAAGACAATACCAACGCCAAAACCGAAAAATGGAATTAGCAGAAAGGGGATCCACGCCAACGGTAAAAAATAGAAAAATTTATAAATACTCCTTTCGATTTTACCTAAAGCAGTCCGATTCCCAAGCCCGAATAGTACCATTATCATAAAAATAACCGACCAGAATATTGCTTTTGTAACCCAGTAACCTCGGGGGAATATATTATAGCGGCTAATAGTTATGAGCGCTATCAAAACCGGGGCAAGTATAAAAAGAGAGATGCGAATGATACGAGTCGCCCTTGCGCTTAGTTTATTCCCCGAACCCGTGTAAATGGTAAGCATGTAAATGATCGCGATGGCAGATATAACAATAACTAGCATATTTAATGAAGGTGATTTGTTAGCCTAGTATCGCAAGTCCATTTCATGCACGAATTTTTTATAATTATCTAAACGGCGGGATGTGCTTCTATCAGTTGTAAATAAAAACCAGCCGTTTCTCAATTTGCTGACTGTTATTTATTAATTCTGCAATCGTCCCATCTGAATTATAACTAATCCTGTAATTACTGCCATTGTCAGTAATGGCGGTAATTTGGTTTTTATCATTATAGCTATAATTAAAATTATTCATAGTGCCACTGCCATTCACCGTCATTTTTACCACCCTGTTTTTGTTGTCATATCCAAAACATTTTACCGTACCTGGGTAATTTTCCATATTACATTCTTTGTCTTTAGCAATATTTCTATAAATCCCTTCAGTGGGTACGTAATAAGGTAGTTTGAAGTATTTATTGCAGAAGAAAAGATCGATTTCGGCAGTGTCGAGGTCAATTTGTTTTGCCCTCATCAACGTATCGACTTTGTGAGCGAGGCCTGGATTTTGATTATCGAATAGGATGACGGTGACTTTCTTTACCATTTTCCTGTCTTGTTCAAAGGAACAGTTGGTAATTAAGAATGAAATAGTCAGCAACAGAAATAATCGCATAATGGTTTTAAATATAGAACTTTTACCAGGGTTGGAAAATTTTGATGTGCAATAAAAGCAGCAGGAGAGAAAGATTGCAGAGACCATTAGTAAATAACTCTGCACGCACATATTTTTAGAATATACTGCCTGGTTATCTTTTAGCTGATGCTATGCTGTACCGACGGATGTCGCAACTGCTTCTTTATTAAATTTAGACCTGTAATCCAGCGGAGATAAACCCGTAATTCTCTTAAACACTTCCCTGAAAGCCTTGTCATCGGAGTAGCCTACTTCGTTCATTACGTCAAAAATGCTTTTCCTGCCTTTCTCCAATGTTTTTTTGGCGAATTCTACTTTTACACGTTGTAAATACTCAACAGGGGTATTACCAGTAGCTTTAATAAATCGCCTGTCGAAATTCCGCCTGCTTATTGCAAGTTTGGAAGCTAATTCTTCGAACGAAATTTTTTCACCGAGGTTTTCTTCAATATAGGTTTGTGCCTCGGATATCAAATCATCACCATGGTTCTTTTGCGCCTGGAAAATGAAGAAGGGTGATTGGGATGTTCGGTCAAGATCAATTTGAAAAATCTTTGAGCAAACAATTGCCGTTTGCCGGTCAAAATATTTTTCTACTAGGAAGAGTATCAGGTTCAAAAATGAATAAGCGCCACCATTGGTATAAATCCCCTTTTCGGCGGTTACCAGTTTGTCGATATGAAGTTTGATATTGGGAAATAACCGTCTGAAACCGGTTGCTGCATTCCAATGCGTGGAACAGCTTTTCCCTTCCAGCAGTCCGGTAGCAGCGACTAAAAATGCTCCTGTACAAATACTGGCAATTTCAGCTCCACTCATATATTGTTCCCTGATCCAGTCAATAAGTTCCCTATTGTCCCTGATAATATTATCATAATCGTGGGAAAGAGAAGGTATGATCACCAGGTCGGTTTTCTTTATTTCCCTGATATCAGCAGGATGCACCGAAAAAAAACCAGCGTCCATTTTCAATTCTGTCATAAAACCTGCTATGTGCACTTCCATCAATGACCTGTTGCCTGACTTTTTCCAAAAATCATTTGCACGGGTGAGAATTTCAAACGAACCAGTTATGCTGCTTAGGTTAGCGTCACCTTTCGGGACCACTATTGTTACATGCATCATACTAAAATGTTTGCTTAAAGTTACCTGATAATCCTGTCCAAAACAACCCGCCATAAAGTCTATTTTACCCCCGGCAGCTCAGGATTTGAGACTATAATTTTGATATAAACAATTCCTACAAATTAGATTGGCCCGGAAAAGAAACCATAAACTCACTAAAATATTAACCATGGCAACAAAAGATTTTACAACCTCTTTCGTGGTTGACGAAACTCCCCAACAAGTATTCAACGCCGTTATCAATGTTCGCGGCTGGTGGTCAGAAGAAATTGAAGGTGGTACAGCAAAGCTTAATGATGAGTTTGACTACCATTACAAAGATGTGCACAAATGCAAGATGAGATTGATAGAAGTGATCCCCAACAAGAAAGTCGTTTGGCTGGTGCTTGATAACTATTTTAAGTTTACCGAGGACAAACACGAATGGAAAGGGAATAAGATAGTCTTTGATATCACCGAGAAGGACAATAAGACGCAACTTCTGTTTACCCAGTTAGGATTGGTCCCCGAATACGAGTGTTTTAATATTTGTAGCGACGCATGGAGCAATTATATCAAAAACAGTTTGCGTAGCCTCATTACCACGGGCAAAGGACAGCCAAATGCGAAAGAAAGTGAATTTAACGACCAGCTGTTAGAAAAGCATAAAAATTAAAGGTGTGAAAGTAAACGATTATCATGTGAGTATCACGGTGGATACTTCAGCCCAGGAGGCATTTAAGAAAATCAATGAGGTTACAAAATGGTGGACGGAAAACCTTGAAGGTAATTCGCAGAAACGAAGGAAAACAAATGCCGGAAAGGAAATGATTCAGCCAAAATTTAAATAGATTTCTTTAAAGCAATAAATCAGGTATATGACAATTGAAACAAAAAGAATGACGACAACAAACGAGGTGGCGGCACGATTTGACGAGCTGGCCCAGCAGGAAATGTGGTTCGAAATCCAGGATGAGCTTTTTGCTGAGAATGTAAAAAGTATAGACCCTCCACATTCACCCTACTTTAAATATGCAGAGGGTAAGGCTGCGGTGCGCAAGAAGGGTATGGACTTTGTGCAGAATATCGAGGCGGCGCATGCACGATCTACCACCCGCCCAATCGTGAGTGGCAATCATTTTGCCGTAGGAAGGAATGTAGATATTACAGTAAAAGGATTTGGAAGAATACAAATTGATGAAATTATGTTGTATGAAGTAAAAGATGGATTGATTGTGTCGGAGCAATTCTTTTATTAAAAATGCTCATTCTCTCTGCGTTACCCATTTTCCAAAAGAAAGAAGCAAGGGTCTCCATATTCGATATCACTCACGAATGGCTACTCCGCGTATTCATTACTGAAAGCATAATTGAAAATATTCTTCGGCAAAACTGGTTAGTATTATAAGCCGGCAAATAAATTTATTTGCCGGCTTTATGCAATTCATTTTTCGCCTGCATCCTTCCATTGCACACCAAAACCAGGGTCGATGAAAGGATTTTTACTAATGCTAATCTGCTGCCCACTAATTGCCTTTTGCCAGGAAGTACAGCCAATACTCTCGCCTTACTACCTCCGACTAATAACAAAAGATAGCCTCTTACCGGGGCTCCGCCGTGTGGATTCCACCAACGACATGCAAAAAGCTTCTCTTTTTCATTCCTATTATTCACTTGCAAATACCCAGGCGAAAGACATAAGAATTGTTAATCGGCGAGTATTTGTACATCCTATATCTGACACTTATGTCGGGATAACGGGCGGAATGTCTGCAAACGTAGAATTACAGTACCTCAACAGGCAGGCGGCTACCCAATCGCGTTATGCCCAGGGTCGTTCGATAAACGGGTCGCTTGCATGGCAGGGTCCTGAAACAAACGAACTTTTCAGCTTTGGCCCGGCATTGTCCACACTCGAGTTTGATGGAATTCCTTACGTGTATGATGTAAATGGAAAATTAGTCCCGACGGGCAGTGACAACGGCGTTCCCGCACATCCTTACGACAATTCCATTACCCGGCCGGCAAGTCTTATATCAACTTCCTACAACCTGGAGGCGAAGTTGCGAAATGGTAACAGTAGTGGATTGGCTTTTGGAATAAAGGGAAGCGTAAGCAGGGAGAAGACTGCAATCCAGTTCAACCGGAATGCTGCGAACCATCAGGTAATCTCCATGGAGTGGAAGATCATAGATATGTTAATCAATGCAAGCTACACTTCCCGGTACGAACACTTTGATCATGGCAATCGTAATGGGTTTATCAACAGGTTATATCAAAACAGCCTGCTGACTCCCGCCAGTTTTTCAACAAAGCAGGGAGCGCATATTACCAATGGGCAAAGAAGTTATAGCCAATATGCAGATAATCCGTTTTTCTTACTGGACAATGAGCAGCATTTTTCAAAACAACAACAGAAATCCGGAGCAGTTTCTATTTCCAGCTCCCCACAAAAGTTCAGGTTTACTTTAGTACAGCATGCCGGTTACAAAAAGTTACATACCAATGAGAGCTATCAACCCGGAACCGCTTTCTTTCCTAATGGACAGAACGTAACACGTACGGCAAGGGCTGATAACTATTCACTCACTGCAAATTTGCGATACAGGGCGGATATGCCAGGCGATTTTAATACTGAAATTTCAGGTAATTATATTTTCTCGACCATTCGCTCGGCCATTTCTTACGGCAATGATTTCCCGGGGTACAGGTATCAGCGATCTGCGCATGATGTAGCCATTATGTTTGCAACTAAATACTACGGCGATTATTTTGAGGCGGGCACATCCTTATCCAATAAATTTTATTTGTCC
This sequence comes from uncultured Chitinophagaceae bacterium, assembly GCA_965652975.1. Classification (GTDB taxonomy): domain Bacteria; phylum Bacteroidota; class Bacteroidia; order Chitinophagales; family Chitinophagaceae; genus CADEDV01. The sequence goes on from CBFGYO010000010.1 coordinate 8,029, forward strand.
AATACAGTTTCAAAGGATGCTTATTTTCTACCGGCAATAAGTGGGTATGCTTTTTTAAGAGATCTTTTTGGAGTGCTATCCTTAAATGGCAAACTTCATACATCTTTCAACCGGTTTAATAGCGAATTACCCATCGACAGGTCATTTGCGTCCGCCATTCTTACCCAGTATAAAACCGCCGATGCATTACGGTATCTACCTGTGCAGGAAGTCGCCAGTTTCCAGGCACTGGATCCTATCCGGCACAATGAATTTACATTGGGTATCGATTTGAATCATAGGAACAATTTCACTTTAGTTGCCAATTGGTATGTACGTAGAGCTACTGATGATATTTTCCCTGTTGTACGGACTGGCAAGATACACCTGGTGAATATGGCATCAAGCCGTGATAAGGGTATTGAACTTCAAGCTGACTATAATTACAAATTGGGACAAAAACAGTTGATTCAAATTAGCAACACGTTGAGTTACGTTGCCTATCGCAGCAAAGTAATTTCAGTTAGGCATTCGCTTGATCATGCTGCCATTGCCGGTTTTTCCGATGTACATAAGGCCATTGTAAAAGGTCAAACGCCGGGAGTAATTGTTGGAAACTCGTGGCTTCGTGATGAAGGAGGCAATCGGGTTATCGGACCGGATGGCTTCCCGCTTGTAAACAACACACCGAAGGTGATTGGTGATCCAACTCCCGACTTCATCATGAAATTTACTTATGGAGTATTGTATAAACTCAGATGGCGGTTGAACGTCGATCTCGAATGGCGAAAAGGCGGTGATATGTGGAACGGTACCCAGGCGATGCTGGATTATTATGGCCGGTCGGCAACAACCGCCACGCAACGCACAACGGTGAACTACATTTTTGATGGCGTGCAGCAAAACGGGAGTCACAACACTGTCCCGGTTGATTTTTATAATTCTTCTCTACCTGTAACCCAAAACCGTTGGGCTAGATATGGTGAAGGAGGCGTTGCGGAAGATTATATCCAAAAAGGAGACTGTTTGCGCCTGCGAGTTATTTCCATTTCGTATACGCCGAGAATAAAGTTCTTGCAACATCTTTCTTTCAATTTTTATGTAAACAATATAATTCTATGGTCGCCTTACCAGGGAGCTGACCCCAACCAGTTGCTATATGATCAGCCTGGCACAGGCGGACTTGATTTCTTTAACGTGCCTTCGTCTCGCTCATTCGGATTTAATGTATCCTTTCAATTTTAATTTATGAAGACAAGAAATGTAAACCCGGCCATTTTCCTTTCATTGCTCATTTTTCCTTTATTTTCTATTGCACAGGATTATGCCAGCACCAAGGAGAAGATTTATATTCATACGAATCACGTTTTTTACAGACCTGGCGATATTGTTTATTTTAAGCTGTACGTTGTAAATGCCCAGGATCAGGCGCCTGCGAAAGTGAGCGATATCGTATATGTGGAGCTCATCAGCCCATCAGGCACTATTGTTCAGAAAAGCAATTATGGTATCCGCGATGGCTATTCGGATGGATCATTTGATTTTAAAACGGAAGCCCCGGGGGGTATTTATAAGATCCGTGCTTATACAAGCTGGATGCAAAACGAAAAAGATGATCTCTTTTTTGTGAAAGAGATCACGTTGCAAAATACACTTGCACCGCGGGTATTGATGAAACTTGAATTCCCGGAAAAAGGATACGGCGCAGGCGATATTGCAAAAGCCAATTTTTCGATGCGCAACCTGGCTGATCAACCCATTCGCGGTTATGAAGGGAAGTATACCGTTTCTATTGGCGGTATTGCAATCAGCACCGGTAATTTTCAAACGGATAATAACGGCAAAGCGGTGATTCCGTGCCGGCTTCCCAACGACCTTGCTGTAAATGACGGGTTGTTGAATGTCACGATCGAATATGATTCCTATGTCGAATCCATTTCCCGAAGTATTCCCATCGTCCTTAACAAAATCGATCTGCAGTTTATGCCGGAAGGTGGTACACTCATCGAAGGCGTTCCTGGTATTGTCGCATTTAAGGCATTAAATGAATATGGTAAGGCAGCGGACATAAAAGGAGAGATCCGCGATCAGGCGGGTAAAAAAGTTGCCAGTTTCGAAAGTTATCATTTTGGTATGGGCAAGTTCACGCTTACACCACTGGCAGGACATACATACCGGGCATATATCACCTCTCCGTCAACCATCAGTCAAACATTTGATTTGCCAGTAGCCAGTGTTGAAGGTGTGGCACTTCATATCGAAAAGCAAGATCGGAAAATCGCTTTTACATTAAGTGCGACTAGTGAGATGCCGGTAACGATGCAGGCTAGCTCGCGCGGTAAAGTTTATTTCACTGATGAGTTATCTCTTAAACCCGGCAGTAAGACCAACGTAATCGATGAGAAAATATTTCCGCCGGGTATAACACAGTTTACGCTTTACTCGGCATCAGGCGTGCCTCTTTGCGAACGACTTGTATTTATGAATGAACATGCACAACTGAATATCGCTATCACTCCGGACAAACAAAAATACCTGCCACGCGAAAAAGTAAACCTGGTAATAAAGACAACCGATGAGCATGGCAAGGCGCTTCCTTCGAATATTTCGCTGGCCGTTGTGGACGACAAATTGTGGACTTTTGCCGACGACAAACAGGATAATATCCTGTCGTGGCTACTTCTCAGCAGTGAGTTGAAAGGAAAGATCGAAGAGCCTTTCTTTTATTTTAAAAAGGATGAACCGAAAGCCACACCTGCATTAGACCTGCTGATGATGACGCAGGGTTACCGTTATTTCGACTACATCGATATGGTAGTAAAAGAAGGTATGTTGAGGTTTCTTCCCGATCAAGCCAATATCCTTAGCGGCAAAATTGTAGACATTGGCAATCGTCCCGTAAAGTCTACCGTTTATCTTTTGAATGATCAGTATGCCGGTAAGGGGATGAAGATAACTACTAACGATAACGGGGAGTTCTTCTTTACACATCTTCAGCCTCAAAATAGATATGTGCTGTTTGCGCATGCTTTAAGTAAGAAGAAGAACGTATATATCATGATTCAGCAAAATGGGATGGGTTTCGACACTACACAGTCTGGAGATGCGAGAATGCTGATCTCCAGATCCGTCCCTAAAAACATGGCGCCTGTTATAGCCCCACCAGTGGTGAAGGTTGCAACTACGGATAAGAAAATAGATGCAAACCTAGTCCTGGGAGGACAACAGCAGTCGAATTTGAGCGAGGTGGTAGTGGTAGGTTATGGCTTTGCACAAAATAAAAAGGAGTTGAGTGGTTCAGTCAGCATTGTAAGTAATAAAATGTTGGAGATTACGCCAAATTTAAACAACGCTCTGGCAGGTAAAGTTGCAGGTGTGCAGATAACGCAAACTGCGAATTATTTTGACAATTCAAGAATTGTTATTCGCGGACAGCGCTCTTTCGCCGGTAATAACCAGCCACTGTATGTTGTAAATGGTATCGTAATGGATCAATTCAGCCTTAATACCATCAATCCAAATGATATTGAAGCAGTGACCGTCATGAAGGATGCTGCAGCCACTTCTATATATGGAAGCAGGGGTGTAAATGGCGTGATCCAGATCGATCTGAAAAAATGGAGACGGGAAAAGATCAGGGTGGACCTTCAAAATCACAGCTACTATACTTCCAAATCCTTTTTGACCGGTGGCAATCTATACTCAGTTGCGAGGAAGTTTTATGTTCCAAAATACCAAACAACGGCTACTGAAGAGCGAACGGATTTTCGCGAAACAATCTATTGGAACCCGGTAGTTCAAACGGGAGAAGACGGTACGGCTAAATTAGAATTTTATAACTCCGATGCCAGTACAACCTTTCGGGCCATTGCAGAAGGATTAGGTTATAATGGAAAAGCAGGGCGAGGAGAAACTACTTATGCCGCACAACCTGCTTTGCAGGTGGATGCGAAAATACCTCCTTATTTGACTATCGGCGATAAAGCACTAATACCTCTTGTTATAAAAAATAATAGCATAAGCTCCGAAACATTTACTGTTACTGTAAATGCGCCTGTGGAATTCAGGATTGGCAACTTTGATAAGGAAGCAATGTTACTCGCAGGCGGATCAGTTCGGATACTTGTGCCGGTGGAAGCATTGTTGGAAACGAAAGGTGAACTTAAATTTATAGTGAGCAGTGCAAGTAGCAAAGAAGTTGTTAGACTACCCATAGTATCATCAGGAAAAGGATTTCCTTCACACCTTAGCTTTTCAGGCGACAGCCCGTCACAGTATCATTTTAATATAGGCAATATGGTTCCGGGATCATTGAATGCGCAGGTAAAAGTATTCAGGAATATGGAGAGCCAGTTGCTCGACGGCATCGAGTCGATGCTTCGTGAACCCTATGGCTGTTTCGAGCAAACGTCATCAACTACTTATCCCAACATTTTTGTGTTGAAATACCTGAAAGAGACCGGACGTTCCAACCGGGAAATCGAAAAAAAAGCAATGAACTATATCAATGCAGGTTACCAACGGTTAATTGGCTTTGAAACGCAGGAAGGAGGCTTTGAATGGTTTGGTAAGACACCACCTCATGAAGCACTCACCGCCTATGGATTGTTAGAGTTTACAGATATGCAACAGTTCATCGAGGTAGACAGGAAAATGCTGGAAAGGACGAAGAAATTTCTATTGAGTCGCAGGGATGGAAATGGTGCATTTAAACTTGCCACAGGTGGTTATGACCGTTTCGCTTCTGTGCCTAATAAAATTGCAAATGTCTATATTGTTTATGCACTAGCGAAAGCCGGGATGGGAAAGGAGGTGTTGCCAGAATATCGCGCTGCTTTGAAAGATATATTCAAAAGCAAAGATTGTTATCTCCTCGCTATGATGGCAAATACGGCACATTTTTTAAACGACGAAGGGGCTTATCAACAATTGCTGGCGATCCTCGACAGGCAGACGGGCCTCGAGGCAACAACCAGCGTTGTTAATTCAAGGGCATCCTCGCTTAGAATAGAAACAGTTGCCTTATACGCAAATGCGTTAATGAAAAGTAAAACACCGGACCTGGGAAAAATTGCCAGGCTGTTGAGTGAATTACTCTCGGGAAAAAGTTATTACGGTTACGGATCTACACAGGCTACGGTGCTGGCATTGGAAGCGATGGTAAACTATTCAAAACTTACTAAAAAGATATCCGACGACAGTCCCATTCTATTTACAGTTAATACGAAGGCTGTAGCCAGCGACAGTTCTATCCGCAACGTTTTGCAGGAAGGTGATAATTCGGTTACAGTCACCTATCCCGACCAGGCTAATGGATTGCCATATGCAATCGACATTTCCTATAATACATTTTTACCTTCTAACAGTATTAAATCCGAGATTCACCTTGCTACCCGGCTTCAAACGATATCAACAAAGATGGGAGAGACAGTGAGGATGGAAATAGATGTTACAAATACAAAAGATTATTTACAACCGATGGCAATAGCCAAAATCGGTATTCCTGCCGGCCTGATAGTGCAACCATGGCAATTGAAAGAAATCATGGAGAAGAATAAAGCAGCCTATTATGAAATTTTCGATAATTACCTGGTGTTTTACTGGATGGGATTTGCGCCAATGGAAGTAAAGAAAATACAACTCGATCTAAAAGCGGAGATACCGGGAATTTATAAAGGGAAAGCAAGTACAGCCTACCTCTATTATACACCGGAATATAAATATTGGAGTGAAGGGGTGGAGGTGAGTATTGGGGAGGGGATTGATGAGATAAAAGTTAAAAGATAAAAGTTGGCTACAGGCTGCAGGCTAGAGCCTGTAGCCTGTGGCCTGAATCTCCTCCTTAAGATCGGCCGCTATAAGTGGTTTATTTTTTTGTGCCTCCTGCAACATATTTTTTCCTTCAACATTTTTGCCCGTCTTTAAAAAGATCAGACCCGCATAGGCAAGCAATTCAGGGTTTTTGCAGTTAGTAACCAGGGCAGCTTTGATATAATCAAGAGCATTGTAGTAATCACTTTTTTTGTAATGGATGATGGCGATTGTTTCGTTTACTTCAATATTAGCGGGTCTGCGCGCATATTCCTTCATGGCATACTCGAGCGCTTTGTCATAATTCTCAAGTCCAATATATGCATGCGCCATTTCGAGGTCTTCATTGCCAGTAGTCGCCATTTTCCTTACCTGTGCAAGTACTTCCTTTGCCATCTCCCTTGCTTTTTTATGTTTACCCGTGAGCTGATAAACTTCGATAATTCCTTCCTTTACGATGTGATTATGGCAGAGAGTATCCGCCTGCTGGTATAGAGATAGAGCCTTTTCGAAATTTTTTTGGGCAACAGCAATTCCCGCAAGGCCAATTAAACCGTAAGGATAATTCTCACGGTTAGTAAGGGTGATTTTATAGTTCAGTTCAGCCTCATCAATATTGCCACTCTTTTCATATAGTTTTCCCAATTGATAACGGCACCATTCTGTATGTTCATCGCCAGGCATCCCGGCATCGACCGCCATGGTCATGGCATTAATAGCTCCCGGAATATCACCAAATAGCTCGCGCAGGTAGGCGACGCGTGCATAGGACCTGATATCCGGTCTTATGGCAATCATTTTATCCGCGGCTTCAAGCGCCAGTTTATAATTACCCTGTTCCACCCGGGCATCAACCAACAACCCATATACATACGCATTTTGGGGAAATAATTGTCGGGCCTGCTCGGCTATTCTACCAGCTTCTTCAAACTGGTGTTGCGATAAAAGTATTGTGCTTTTGAAAGTAAGTGCTTCAAAATTGTTTGCATCCAGCACCAGTACATCTTCTACCAGTTTCATCGCTGAGGCATTATAATGACCAAAGTTTTCCGTGATGCGGCCCTCCTGGATATAAAGAGCGGCAAGGGCAATCATCGATTTCGTATCCTTTGAATCACCACTTATTTTCTTTTGCAGCACCGTAGCATTATTTTTCACAGTCTCCCATTCCGCGGTATAGGCCAGTGCCTGCTTGCGTGGTAACAATTCATGGGTTGTAGGAATAGATTCATTCCCATTCTTCATCACAATCATCCATATCAATGCTGTTGCAAACAGCAGCAGTAAAAAGACAACTGCAAATTTCTTTTTCATGCGTAATTTTTTAATAATGTTGATTAAACAAGGGCTTTTATATTAAAGGGCGGACCAGCTATTCGTTTTAGTTCTTTATTATCTTGACTGTTTGCCAGTTGATGCCATCTTTCATCGCTGAAACGATATAAGTGCCTTTTGCGAGCCCGTTATTGTTCCAGTTGAGTGTGTATATCCCTGCGTCCTGTTTTTTATCGAGTAGCACACTTATTTGCCGGCCCTGCAGATCATGCACCACGATACTTATATGCGCGGGTATAGATACGCTGTATTTAATGGTGCTGCTTCCTCCACTTGGGTTTGGAAAGGCAGCCAGGCTCATTTCAGGTGCCGCAAGATTTAATTTTGTATTTGCCTGTTTATTAACCGCGGGCATGGATCCAATTGATTCATTTTTACCGGCCCTATTATCATCCACACAATTACAATTATGAGTGCCTGGCCATGGAGTGGCTACGTAGGGAAATGACTGTTTTATTGCGGCATCATTTGACGTTACACCGGCATTATAATTAAGTACGCTTAATAAATCTGGAGTAACGGGACTACCTGCGCAATTATAATCGTCATACCATAGTCCGATCGCTGCTAATGCAATTCCACTTACTGCCTGCAATTCTATACGCACTACATCGTCTTCCAATCTCCTTCCATTTGGAAAGCCATCCATATTTGGAATTGTTTGCAACGCTGCGGATGCATTGTAAGCCGGATCCGTTAAACCCAAAACTGCTGCAGAAACAATTCCCAGGTTACTAAACTTTGGATCGTTACGTGGAGTAGGAGGGACTGCCATATTTAATCGAAGCATATCGCCACCGTTTGGTAAGAAATTATTTATAAATGGTTTACCTGCCGCTAAAGGATTGCCACCTTTTCCGGTAGCCAGCTGGTAAGGTATGAGATTAGGTACGCCGGTATTAAAAATTGGCCAAAGATCTACCGAGCGGGGTGAGTTGGCAGCGGGTAATAAGAGCTTTCCAAATATCGCATCGTCCAATGCCGTACCTGCAAGCAGTGGATTTCCTTTCAGACCATACAAACCATTTTGCCCGGTAGCAAAGCCAAATCCATTACCACCAAAGGCACAGGCCAGGGAGTTTTTTTGGATACGGAGTGGAGCCAACGCCGGAACAGCCGGGCCAAACAGCGCGTCATCCATATAGAGGCTCAATTCAGGATTGTAAAAATATTTTCCGAAGGTGTTGAGCCTGGCGAGATCCTGGTAGGGTGTCAACGAATTCCAGTAATCTTTCATTCCGATTGGAACGACTACTTCGTTTGTCAAAGGCATACCAAGACGTGACACCTGTATCCATGGTCCACTATGTTCGGTACCATTATTATTGTTCTCATAATCCTTATAATCTCTCAGTACATTAATTTTCTGGCGGCTGGCCGAGGCCCATACTCCAATCACGTATTCCGGATCGAGTATATTGCTGGCCATCGAAACGGGTTTGTGATCTTTTTGCAAAGCAGCAATATCCACTTGCAAAGCGATGGTAGAAACATTCAGGCACTTCAATCCGTCAATGGATTGCGTACCGGTGGTGCGTGGCGCATCTCCCAAATCGAAAATGCCACCCAGATCTACAAAGAATGGGTCGTCTGATGTGCCGCAAAACACTTTTTCACCGCTTGATGCGGTGGTAATGGCACTATTGATCAGTGCATCGTAGTTAGTTGCGCCCAATCCTGCAGAACCGCTGATGGAGCGTGGTCCAATATTGGGTGGAGGCACAATTCCATTGCTGACAATTGTCGAGAATTTCTTACCGCCATCAATGCTTTTTTCTAGTTTGTAGGTTGTTTTCAGGTTTTGTTTACCCAACCGGATATTGAAGAATGTTGTGGGATCTTCATTGGTCTTGTTGAACGTAAAACGATAGGTAATATCATCACCTTCGGTAGCGAGATTATTATCGACATGTATTTCATAACGGATATTTTCTCCAAAGGAGTAATAGTTAGGTCCACCTTGTGGTAACTGACCCGGCACATAGCACGCGATAATGGTTATTTTGTTGGGATCATCGGGACTTCGAAAAGCGTAGAGGTCGGTGTTATCGGCCAACGGGTCGTCGGCAATGAGTGGGGCTTCGCGGTGGCTGGAGGCTGATGCCCTGTACGGAATGACCGTAACCAGCATCACCATCAGCATGATGGATGCATAGATTTTCCTTTTCATGATTTGTTTTTTAATTATTAGCAAAAAGGTTCTGGCTGCAGTATCCCAGGAGGATAATGCATGTAGTGGTTCTACGCATTGGTTAATGAAAACGAATGGGAGTGCAGGTAAACCGCAAATTGGCTAGGGATCGGCTTTAGTGGCTCAACGATATTGGATTTTTGGTGGAATGACAAGTTAATTACGGTGAAGGGACATAGTTTGGATTTTTGGGGAGGAAAAGATTTTCGATTTCAGGCAAAGCAGCAAAGAAAGAAAAGTTGCAAAGGTGGAAGTAACCCGTAGTGTTCGTCGTGATGCATTTAATATGATGATGCTTAGGGATCACGACGAACACAACGAACCACGAAGAACACAACGAAACCTAATTACTCGATGAAAAAGTTTAATCTTTTAAGCCTGGCGATAATCGCCCCTTTGGTTCTTCCGAATTGATCGGCTATTACACTTATTGGGGTTTCGAGTTCGTACAATTGTTTGAGTTGTTTATCCAGTTCGGGTGTCCAGGATGAGTAGGAATCTCTATAGGAAGCTCTTTTTGGAGAATCTTTATAAGTCTTTTCTTTCGCCCGTTTACGAATTTTTGATTGTACGGCGGTAGCTAGTGGCCTGTATGGTATTTGCCCTGGATGGGTGATATTTAAATTGTTTTCTTCATCGTTATCCTTTGCCTTGATCACCTGGATCTGTGATGAAGCTGGGAAGTTCTCAGGCACCAGGGACTCGGGGATATGCAACCTGTTTTTTGTGCGGGTTACGGCAACGTACAGGAGATTGACCTCTTCATTAAGCCTGGCAGCATCGGGCTTGTCATCCGACTTTTCGGGTTTGAATTTTTCCAGGTCAGATTCTCTTACAAAATCATTTGCAAGATGGACAATATCATATTCCATTCCTTTGGCGCGGTGGACGGTGGAAAATATCATTTCCGCGTTGCCCCTGCCTGCGTCACCTGTATTCATGTCTTTAAGACGTCTTATAATAGCAGGGATCTCATTGCCATACTCCTTTACAATTCCCACCATCATACCCAATTGGGAGTCTTCTGTTTTTTCAATGTATTCTTCCAGCTCCTCCATATTTTTCATCGACCCGATGAGTTTATCACGAATCAGTGCATGTTTGTTATTGTAAAGATGCAGTACATCGTAAAGCGATGCTCCATCTTCCGCGTAGGTATATGAATTGATGTTTCCTTCAAAGTAAAGGTTACTTACCCTGGGGTTGTCGGTGATAAAGTCAATAGCCTTCAAAAGGAGTCCAAGATTTGTTCGGGCAATTGTTGCCTTTGAAATTTCTGCTGATGTAGTCCCTTTGCCATTGATCATAACCGGTTCATATTTCCCTAAATGGTTTTTCCACTTCAACAATTCACTGGCGAGATTTGCTATCGGCTGTTGAAACCTGAAACTCGTAGAAAGGTGAAATGTAGGGAAATCCGTTTTTTCTAATGAATTAACAGCGTGGCGCCATCCATATATCTGCTGGTGCGTGTCGCCTACAATGATTTTAGTGGCTTTTTGATTCAGGAAAACACTGAGCATGGCGGCAGAAGCATCCTGGCCTTCGTCGAACAAAATATAATCATAATGCAGGGAGGGATTTGAAAGCTGGAATTTTTTTAAATAGAAATCGTGGGTAATCTCGATTTCCTTTTTATTCATCATGTTCAACAATTGCCTTGTTCCTTTTTCAATATGTTTATAAAATGTTTTTACGAATATGCGTGCCTTTGTATCGGTAATGGTATCAAGATAGTTTAAGTCCTGTACTTTCAATTTATCACTATTGCAGAAGTAGGTTATGAACTTATTGATGTGATTGGCGATGATGTATTCGGTAAGTTTTTCGCCATTACCTCTTACGCTTAACAATTCTACAATTTCGTGAATCTTATAGCCGTGCGGCCTTACTGAATAATTATTAGCGGGAACAATGTGTTTATAAGCTAGAGAGTGGGCGGTTTCGATCTTTACATTATGGAGACCGCGTGCAGCGAATTTCCGTATTGCCTCGAGCTTGACTGATTTATTGAAAGCGAGGTAAAGGATCTTTGAGCCGGGTGGCCTGGCTGCGGCGTATTCAATAAGCGTGGTAGTTTTGCCAGAACCGGCGACTGCATTAATGCGTGCATCGCCCTGGGAATTGATGATGGCTGACTGCTCCCCGGTTATAAAACCGGGTACAACAGGTATTGCAGTTGAGTGTCTTTGTTCTCCAGGGTAACGATCTTGCATGTGGGTGAATAAATGATTTTTACTTTTAGCAAAATTCATTTAATTATTTTGACAAACCCGGAGAAATAAACGGAAAATAAAGAGAAAAAACGCGACAAGTCCAGCCTCGAAACACCTTTGCGCCTCGGTATTAAGCTTAGCGGATTTTGCGTGAAACTTCTCCTAATCAATCACCAGCGAACTCACAAATACTTTATCGCCTGAATGCACATGCAGGAAATATATTCCTTTCGCTAATTGACCAACAGGTAAAACAATACTATTATCGGTGCGTGTGTTGTAATTTATTAACTGCTTTTCCAAACCACCACCACTATTTATAACATTTAATACCACATTTCTTCCATTAAGCACGGAAGGTAGCCGGATCATTACTTTGTCATTTGCCGGCTGGGGATAAACAAGTAGTGTAAGGGTGTGCAACTTATCCAGTGATAACATCCTTACGGGTGTGTAGGTGAAATTCCCGTTGTCGTCGATCTGCTTTATCCGGTAGTAATTATCGCCGGCTAATGGCAAGATATCGCGGTATTGGTAGGTGGTTCGGACATTCGCTGCACCAGTGGCAGCTACCATTCCTAAGTATTTAAAGTGCACACCATCATCACTTCTTTCTATTTCAAATTTATCTGCATTTTGTTCCGAGGATGTTTCCCATTCCAGCAACACGCTGGCTCCTGTAAGCTTTACCTTAAAGTATGTGAAATGAACAGGAAGGCTCACCATAATTCCGGCAGTTGCCCATCCATCTCCGCTTCCGCCGTTAAAAATATTTGCAGCAACTTCAGCGTATCCATTATATGAATAGCCATCCCCATTGCCACCATTAAAAATGGCATTTTGAGACGACGCATGCATAGTAAAAAGGAGTGATGTAAAAACCAAAGTTCTTTTCATGATCATACGAATTAAATAATTATTCAGCGGTTCTTGCCATACGAAAGCCAACTGATTCGGAGCGATCGCCCTCATTGCCCCAAAAATGCGCGCTGTTTGTTCTATCCGAAACTCGTCCCCAGGTGAGAATGTTGAAAAAGTTTCCTCCTCTTAAACCGTAACCGGCACCCGCAGTGCCTGTATTTGCCAGCTTCCAGTTAGTAATATCCGTTTGCCCATCGGCAGCAATAGATCCATCTCCATGTATCGCTGCATCAAAAGGCCATGCATCTTCATTGGCAGTGGATATGCATATTTCTGATACATTGTCACTCATATTCATTACTCCAAAATAACCTGCACCACTTAGTACCCTGTTCGAACTGGGCCTGGCGAAAAGTCCCGTGCGGGTAGCATTGCCGTAAGAAAAATCGCAGCACGCATTGGCATTGGAAGGTGTAGCAACTGATTCATCGGTTGCGCCGGTATTGTTGACAGATAACAATAATGTTGCAGTGGCATTGCCCCATGCAAATTCATTGGCAATAGGTGCGATGGCGGTACCCCGGCAGGCTTTTTCATATTCCAGTTCGCTCATGGGCCTTAAACCACTCCAGTCAGCCAGTGCGGCCACGTCTATCCAATTACCAAACGTTAAAGCTCTTTCAGGTTGTGGGGCGGTGATCGTTGGATGAGTGCCACTAAGAGGGGAGGCGCCACCTACATAATGCGGAGCCACCTGTGTATTTGTGAGAAGGTTGAGAAAATCGGCAAACTGCTGTTGACTGGTTTCATATTTCATTATCCAGAAAGCATTGTATCCTTTTGGATAAGCAGCAGGTATTCCTCCACCCGAATTTTCATACGTGTTGTTGTAGTACAAGTTGCCAGGAGCAGTACCTCTTGTAATAGGATTATTTGAATTGACGAAATAAGGTGTATTCGTGTTTCCTTCTGAAAATCGATACGATTCGGTGCCGCCACTCCCCAGGTAAAAGGCACCTTGGGGGATATAAACCATTTCTATGGCGAACACTTTTATTTCAACTGTTTCATTATCCAGCACACCGTCGGTTCCATAATCCCATCTCAATTGATTATTTACATAATTCACCGTACCGATGCCGTCAGTCGCACGATACATGAAAACGCCTTTACCGTCGGCTGTTGGAGCAACAACACTACCCGAAGCGCCAGCATGCCCATTCAGGTGGATTGTAGCATGTTTCCATTCCGGCGAACTGTTCTTTTTAAACTTGATAAAGACCCATGCACCATCCCAATTGCTTTCATTGGTACTGGTACGCCAACTATTTTCCCACCCGATGGTAAAGCTAATCATCGCAAAATGACTGGTAGTATTCCTACTGGCTATTGTAACACCGGTGACTTGTATATTATTGGCAAAACAGGTAAAAACAACAAAAAAGGTGAGGAGTGAAAATAGGGGTTTTTTCATGATTGGGTTGTTAGAGTTACAGGGTCTAAAATAGATAAAAGATAAAATCTAAAAGATAAAAGTTCTTTTATTTGAAAACTTTTCCTGCAATTATTTTTTCCGTGTTGCAAATAATACTAACGTAGTCTAATACTCTAAAATAGATATATAAAATTAATCGAATGCAACTTTAGCTCGGACGTGTTCCCGGGATTATGCCAAGCTTTATCTCACCGAGGTCGCGAAGATCTTTTGGTCAAATGAAAGTTTAACCAGCAGTATTTAGCCGCACTATACTTGATTGCAGGTATTTTGCGTTTTCAAATGCATTGCCCGCAGTGTTGTTGAAGTATGCATATACATCTTTTCCAGCATTCAGGAAGTCCCGGATTAAATCCGCCTTCTCATCCAATGCATAGTCACTGTAAGATTCCCGGTAATTGCCCGTGGGTCCATGAAAACGTATATACACGAAATCGGCGTCAGCAACCATGTTTGAATTCTTAGCCTTCGAAAAATCGTGTAACACCATCGTAGCATCATATTCATCCAGTAATTCAATTGTCTCCCTTATATACCAGCTTTCATTCCTGAACTCGACAGCGGGCCGCCATTCGTGCTCAGGGTCATGCTGGCGCAGTTGTTCGAATATCTGTTCTACCTCGTTGAAATGTTGCAAACTGATTTTTCCGGGAAACTGGATGAGCAGGCAGCCCTTTTTATTCCCGGTTCCCTGTGCCGCTTGCAAAAAGCCATCCATACAGGCAAGGTCGCTTTTTAGTTCAGGGACATGCGTAATATCCTTACTAAGTTTTAACGTAAACTGAAAATCATCGGGTACATCATTAACCCATTTTTCATATGTACTGCGAAGCGGTGTTTTGTAAAAACAGCTATTGACCTCAATGGTATTAAATAGAGTGCTATAATAATGAAGACGGCTTTTTAACTGGTATGGTGATGGAAAGGAAGCTTTGTTTCCGGGTATATGGCCGTTTGTTGTTCCGATCCTGAGTTTGCCTGTCATATAATACCTTTTTCAAAAACTTCACGAGTTGGGTGTAGATGCATACTGTTTTAACTATATGGTCTTTTGATTCAAATGGTATGCCATGGAATTTCCGGCTTACGAGGGATTCCGGCGAATACTGAATGAAGAAATTTCAAAATTGGGGAAGGAGAGTTGTTGGGGAATGCCGACCCGGCGAGTCCCGCCGAGCCGAAAGATGAAATTTCAAATGGATGGCGGAGACTCGTCGATGAATGACTCGTCTACGAATGTCATGTAATCATTAACCCCAATTAAAATGCAGTGACAGTAATATTGCCGGGCACAATTTTTTTGTAAGGATTATCGAGGAATTCCTGGGTCATAGCATGCCAGTCCTTACCACCTACACCATGGCCTTTGTTGGTGAAAAGAAAACATTGGCTATTGGGCATATAGTGTTTGATCATTGACATATAGCGTGGACTGCAGGCAGCATCCATCTCTCCATCACCGATTAATGCTGGCTTCAGGGAATAGAAGGGTTGTTTGCTTGTAGAATTTACGGGTTTGTTTTTCCAGCAGTCACAAACGGCTTTCCAAACATCATTTATTCGGAAATCTTTTAGAAAGGGATATATAACGTAAAGCTGCTGGATAACAGTTTCACTATGGTAGTTGGCCTGGTCAGCACAATACACCAGCATCCGCATACCGTCAGGGGCGGGGTATTTTGTAAGAATGCGTTCGATTCTTGGTTTTATATATTTGAAATGACTCCCGGAAATGATTTCGGTAATGACGTAAGGCACATCTTTGATGGTCGATGGGTTTAGCAGGTTGTCTACAATTACAAGGAGCAGGTCATTTTTTGTATACTGGATCTGAAGTGTGTCATTAGAACCCTGGTCTGCATACGGTAAATAAAAGACGGAATCTTTTATCCTGTTGAAATACGTTTCAAATTTCTGTTTAAGGTTCCCGTATCGCACTTTATCAGTTGAGTCTTTTTCACAATTGCGAGATAAAACAGACAGTGCCTCCATGAAATGCATGGGCTCATCTTCATCAATAGGAGCAAAGGTGGGCAATGGGGAATCGAGGACCAGCGACCTTACCCGCGCCGGATCCTTTTGCAAAACTGACAACATCAACCCACCGCTATACGATCCACCGAAGAGATTTACCGAATCGATCTTTAAAAGGGACAACAGATCATGGATGTCGCTGACTGATTCATCCGAATTGTAACCATCCAGGTCAATGCCTCTTTTTTCTAAATTTTGTTTGTATTTTTTCACGCCCACCAGCCACATGCTATCCTTGTTGAGGTTCTTTCTATAAGATTCCTTCAGGGCGTTATCCAATGCAACGTTTCTAAGATAGGGGATAGCGAATCGTGTACCGCGTTGTTCAAATGCAATACAATCCCGATCCAGGATCACTGAACTTTTTGCCATACCATTAATCCAGTTGAGGGAGCTGTTGCCAGGTCCGCCACTTGTAAATAAAACGGGGTCCTTCTTTTTACCCGGATTTTTACTGTGAAGTATGATGAAAGGAAGTTTAATTGTTTTTGCAGAAGATTTGCTCCTGTTTTCGGGTACCAGCAGGTAACCGCATGTAGTAGTAAAGCTAGAATCGAAAGTTTTTTGAAAGGTTGTATTCGTTTTCAACGCCGGGGGAACCAAACTGAGGTAAACACTATCCATTTTGAAGTTGCAATCGCAGGATTCAATACGGGGTTTAACTGCTTTGATTTTTTGGGAATAACAGTGAGAATAGAGAACAATGATGCTGCCTAGGAGTAGAGTTATTCTTTTCACTGAGTCGAGTTTAACTTATTATCAAAAATGAAAAGTAAATAAAATTTACGATGTACGAAGTAATTCGTAAAAAAAATATGTTAATCCTCATATGTCGGACGTAGTCCAAATACTTTTGTAACTTTTGCCTGGCTGTACGAAAAGTGATAACCAGGCCAATGAAAATAATTATACTACTATTTACATCGTTAATCGTTCCTGGCCAGGCTGCTTTTTCGCGAAACGTTTTTGATTCGACTTGTTGGGAGGAAGCCCCTATCAATGAAGAGCGCCCAGTTCCGACGTTCTGTTAATCACCTAAACGCTACCGGGTTTTTAAAAATTACGCAAATGAAATCTGATCAATATAACAGGAAAAAATTTTTATCCACTATCGGATCTGGTGCGGCCGGAAGTGTTTTATTAAACACTATTCTTCCTTTTTCTTCGGTCCAGGCTCAAGGCAATTCAGTTGCCCCACGCCAACCTGGTACCGAATACCTTTTTGCCGATGGGCTTACCTATTTGAACACCGGGACGTTGGGACCCTGCCGCAGGGATATCATAGAAGAATCGCTGAAGGTTTGGGAAGAATTGGAATCTTTACCAATAAAATTTTACGGGAAATTTGGGGCAGAGTCACTGGCTGAAAAAACAAGAACTATTGCAGCGGGCTTCCTAGGCTGTGATCTAGGTGAAATACTCATCACCAACAGCACCACCAGCGGAATGAATGCCATTGCCCAGGGATTACGATTAAAAGCAGGAGACCGCATTCTCACCACAGACCAGGAGCATGGTGGGGGACTATTGTGTTGGAACTATTTTGCGAAATATTATGGTGTTACAATTGACAAGATTAAGATTCCACCGGGTGAGAATAATAGTGAATTGATATTGAAAAGGGTGAAAGATAATCTCAGGAAAAGAACAAAACTCATCAGTGTAAGTCATGTACTTTCATCCACGGGCCTTCGGATGCCAATTACCGAAATTTCTTCATTAGCCCGGGCTCACGGCGCGTTGTGTATCGTGGATGGAGCACAGGCAGCAGGAGCAATTGATGTCAATGTAAAAAAGCTGGGATGTCATGCTTATGCTACAAGCGGACACAAATGGCTGATGGGCCCGAAAGGAACTGGCCTCTTATATCTTTCAAAGGACGCCCAGGATATTATTCGGCCAATGCAATTTGAGGAATCGTACAATACTTACAATGACGGAAATGGCGTAGTAAATTTAGCCTGCATAGTTGGATTGGGAAAAGCAATCGAGTACCTGCAATCAATTAGTATCAATAAAATTGAAGAACATAATTTGGGGCTACGGCAACGGTTGTATGCGAAACTAAAAGATCTGAGCAATGCAAAAATTCTAAGTCCAGGAGATATAAGACTTGCTTCTCCCATGCTTACCGTGCTGTTGCAGGATCGGTTTGAAAAAATCTCGTTTGTAAAAATGCTCTTCGACAAATATAAATTAAGCATACGCGCCACTCATAAAGAATTCGGCTTTAATGGGATAAGGTTTTCGATGCATGTTTTTAATACAGAAAGGGAAATTGATAAGGTGAGTGAAATAATGCAAAAAGAGTTAGCTTAATAAGCAACCGCAGAAATATCTGGGAGAGCAAGTTAGTGGATTAAGATGCAAATATGGTGTATCCTCAAACACTTGTATTTTAATGTCGGAAGGATTAAGTATTCCTTTAAAGAGCTGGTTGACTATTAGTTTGGCTGATTGATTGAAGGCCAGGGCTGTTCACTTTCTGAAAAAACGTAGTTGTTCAACACGGACTTCTGCTTGTTCTTCTGTAAATTCGGCTTTAGGAAGGTGCTCAATAAGATCATAGTTGCCAAACCGCAATTCCTTTACATCAGGCCCGATGCTAATAAGAGCGTAATCCTTGCAGTTTTTACATTGAACGATTTGCCAACTGTGATCAGGAATGCCCTCCTCTTTTCTCATAATAAAGGTTTCTAAAACAGCTTCACATTTTTTGCAAGGTTGACTTTTAGTATCAATAATTCTTACTGTGGTTAATAAAGATTTAAGATTGACTAACGTGCTTAGTGTAGCACCGTAGAGCCAACGATCTAAATTGTTTTTGAAGTTTATCTTAATGATGTTTGATAGTTCATAGAAGTATTCACAGATAAATTCCCTTTCTTCAGTATCGAAGTCACTTGTTTTGAGTTTCTTTAAGCTGTCTTTTAAAATAGCCTTTAGAAGTTTATCCGTCACGCTATTACTAATAGCAGTTATTAAATCATCTGCTATACTATTGAAAAGCTGTTCTAACTTATAGGATACTTCACTAATTGAAGGATTAAGTCCTCTTTTTTCCCACTCACGTTCTGAAAACTTGTTTCTTGCTTTAAAGTTGATAAGCTGCTCTATTTTATTTTGTGATAAAGGCATGTTTCGAAAATTACAGATTCAGTTGATATTTTGTAACTCTATTTTATATGTATAATTTATTTTCTGCGTTTCGTGGCTAGAAACTTCTCGAAAAACATTCTTAGAAAATGGAAATTCATTTTGCTGTTATACCTCGCACGCCTATTTTTGCGCCGGAGAGATGGCAGAGCGGTCGAATGCGGCGGTCTTGAAAACCGTTGAGGTGAAAGCCTCCGGGGGTTCGAATCCCTCTCTCTCCGCATAAAGCTGATAACAAATTAGTTATCAGCTTTTTTAATGTGAGGAGACGTTCTCAATCCTCGTCACAGAACCAAACGGAACCGATACAGAACTTAAGTATTTATTTGGCGAAATATCACCGCGCACGCTGCGTGCAACCCACTACTTTTGCAACAAATAATTTTTGATTGAAGCACCTCAAGGCACTCAATAAATATTTTTGGAAATACCGGGTACGACTGGGTGCCGGCCTGCTTTTCGTTTTTTTATCGAACTACTTCAACGTACTGTCGCCACAGGTAACAGGTTTTATTCTTGATTTCGTACAACAAAAATTACCCGGTTACCAACCACCTGCTAAAACTCCGGCGTATGACATTCTCGTGCAACAATTCATCAATGCCGTAAAAGGAATTGGTGGTATTGGCTCAGTAGTGGCTATTTGCGGTATCACCATACTTGTGCTCGCGCTCCTGCGCGGCTTTTTCCTTTTTCTCATGCGACAAACACTGATCGTGATGAGCCGGTATATCGAATACGATCAAAAGAATGAAGTATTTGCTCACTACCAGCAACTCGATTCGGGTTTTTTCAAAACGCATAATACCGGCGACTTGATGAATCGTATTTCGGAAGATGTAAGCCGTGTGCGAATGTTTACCGGGCCGGCCATCATGTATCTCGCCAACCTGATCGCCATCATTTCACTCAGTGTATTCTTTATGCTGAAAAGGGATGTTGAACTCACCCTGTATGTGCTGGCACCGCTGCCAATTCTTGCATTGACGATTTATTTTGTCAACAACACGATCAATCGCCGAAGCGAAAAGATCCAGGAAGCGTTGTCCGATCTTACCACTAATGCACAGGAATCTTATTCGGGTATCCGCGTAATTAAATCATTCGTTCAGGAGAAAGCCATGCTTGGTTTTTTTGTAAAGAATAGTGAGTCGTACCGGCAGCAGGCAATTGGCCTGGCCCGGGTGGAAGCAATTTATTTTCCTTCCATCACCTTATTGATCGGACTCAGTACGCTGCTCACCATTATGATTGGCGGATTGCAGCATATAAATAACCCCGCGCAAACCGACCTGGCTACACTCGTGGAATTTGTGATGTATGTGAATATGCTCACGTTTCCCGTAAGCGCAATCGGGCTTACAGCCAGTATGATCCAACGGGCGGCAGCCTCTCAAAAACGGATCAATGAATTCTTACATACCGAACCTGGAATTCCTGAGGCAATTAATCCGGTAAGTAAACCATTGCAGGGAGATATTCATTTCAGGAATGTCAATTTCACCTATGCCCATACCGGCATCCAGGCGCTGCGAAACTTCAACCTGCATATCCGGAAAGGAGAGAAGATCGCTATCGTTGGACGCACGGGTAGTGGTAAATCTACGGTAGCCCAATTGTTATTGCGTAGTGTGGACACAGACAGTGGGAGTATAGAAATCGACGGAGTTGACTTGCGTCAATATAATCTGAGTTCGCTGCGTCAGCAGATCAGTTATGTACCGCAGGATGTTTTTCTTTTCAGTGATACCATTGCGGGCAACATCATGTTCGGAATGGAATCAGCAGACATGGCATCGATTGAAAAAGCCGCACGCCAGGCAAGCATTCATAGGGAAATTGCTAGTTTTCCCGAACAATATAACACCATGGTCGGCGAACGCGGTGTAACCTTAAGTGGGGGACAAAAACAACGGATTTCCATTGCCCGTGCATTGATCAAGGAGCCCAACCTGGTTATATTTGACGATTGCCTCAGTGCCGTAGACGCGAAGACAGAAAAGGAAATTATTGGTAACCTGAATGAATACCTCCAGGGAAAGACCGCCATTGTCATTACGCACAGGATATTCACCTTATTTGATTTCGACCGGATCGTGGTTTTGGAAAATGGCGCAATTGCGGAACAGGGTACGCATTCCGAACTACTGGCGCGTAAGGGTTTTTATGCTGGACTATATGCCCGCCAACAGGAACAGGAGCGTTCACAAAGCTAATAAGCGGTTTTTTGCGGCAAAAGTTTTCAAATAGTGTTTTTCCCTAACAATACTTGTGCCAACAGGATTTGGCCGTTTCAAAAACATCTCTATATTTGTGACTGCCAAAATCTAACGTTATTAAATAAAACTGTAAAACCTACAACTGTGGCGTACGAGAACAATGACAAGAAAATGGAGAGCATCTACAGCAAGAGGATTCGCGCTGGAAAAAGAAGAACTTATTTCTTTGATGTAAGAGCAACCCGCGGCAACGATTATTACCTGACTATTACGGAGAGCCGTAAACGTTTTGATGATAATGGTTATGACCGCCACAAGATCTTCCTTTACAAAGAAGACTTTAATAAGTTTATTAAAGCACTTGGTGAAGCAGTTGATTACGTAAAAACTGAGTTAATGCCCGACTTCGATTTCGATGCGTTCAATCATGACGAACAGCCCGAAGAATATGCGGCAAATGGAACTGCTCCCGAAGTAGACGCAAGTGGCCCCTCTAAAGTTCCCGAAAACATTATACAATCCTCTCCGGCACCAGTAGCCGAAACAAGCAATCCTGTTTCGAATAATACTGAGGAAGTAGATAAGTGGTAATTGTTTTATCTTATTTGGAAACCTGCTTTTAGCAGGTTTTTTTATTTGGGGCGGATACCCAAAAAGAGAAGATAAAAGTTAAAAGATAAAAGTTTACCAGGTCGGGTTACTCTACCTGCAAAACTTTTATCTTTTATCTTTTAACTTTTATCTTCTAAAAGCCTTTTCTCTCAGAGGACTTCAAAGGGGGCAATTTAAAGTCATCTACAGCGCTTTTCTGGGAAACCAGTTTTTCAATGTCTTCTATTTTGCGGGGAGCGAAGTTGGATAGTAATTCGTAGCCGTTTTCAGTGATCAGGGCATCGTCTTCGATGCGCACGGCAATTCCCCACCATTTCTTATCACAATCGCTGCCCGAAGGAATATAAATACCCGGTTCGATTGTAATGACCATGCCTTTTTTTAACTCATTGTAGGTGCCGCGATCATGTACATCCATGCCGATATGGTGTCCCAGCCCGTGGGGGTAGTATTTATTAGCTTCCTGTGGAGTTTTGGCGATTCCCAGTTTCACCAGCCCTGCAGTAATAGTTTCGCGCGCGGCTTTATTGATATCGCTCCATTTGCATCCGCTACGCATTAATTGAAAAGCAGCTTCCTGTGCATTGTATACAAGTTGGTAGATGGCTCGCTCTTCTTCCGAAAATTTACCGTCAACCGGCACGGTGCGGGTAACATCCGCAGTATAACCATGGTATTCGGCGCCCACATCCATCAGGATCATGGACGTACCTACCTTGGTTTTACTGTTCACTTCATAGTGAAGCGTACAGCCATTTTCACCGGAACCAATGATGGAACCGTAACCCACATGCTCGGCACCGTATTTTTTATGTACAAATTCATGAAGTCCCTGGATCTCCAGTTCCGACATATCAGCATGTACTGCCTTCATCACCTCGTTCTGTCCCTGGCAGGAGATCTCGATCGCTTTGCGCAGCAATACCATCTCTTCTTCAGTTTTTATTTCGCGGAGTTTGGCAGTCATTTCACGATACAGTTTGTTGTCAAACCGCTTGTCTTTTCCCAGGCTGTCGGGAATGGATGCCTTCTGGCGAAACACTTTTACCAGGTCGTGCAGGTCTGCTTTATCGAATTTGCTGTCGGGAATATCTATAGGAAACGCATCGAAAATGATCTTGTCGAATTTTGAAAAGTCGATAGGAAACTTTTCAAACTGTTCGCCGTTGTACACTGCTTTAATTGCAAGTTTCTCTTTGGCACCCTCAACACCCATTCGTTTGCCGGTCCATTGTTCGGCCTGGACATTTTTTTTCTGGACAAACAGGAGCTCCTGGAATTTATTACCTGCAGAATCCAGTTGATCTGATTTAAATATCATCAACATGGAATGTGGTTCTTTATACCCGCTAAAGTAATAGAGGTCGGGATTTTGGTGGTACAGGTATTCTACATCATTCGAAAACGTACGGGTGGGGTAGGCGAATACGATTACAACTGAGTTGTCTGGCATCAATTCACGGAGCGCGTCGCGGCGGCCTGCATGGAAGGAGGCCGTGAGATAATCCTGCGGCAGAAATTCTTCGGGTTGCGATGGCACAGGTTGCGCAGCCAGCATGGCGCTGCAAAGAATACCAGCAAGGAGGGGAATGGTGGTTTTGAAAAATGTCATATGCATAAAAAAAGGTTGATGAAACTAAAATAACCTGTTTCATCAACCTAATTGTGAAAATTACATGAATGGGCCTTAATCTTCATCGTCTTCTTCATAATATGCATCTTCATTGCTCTTGTAGTGCTCTTCCCAGGCTTTCACCGCTTCGTCACTCAGGCATTCAATGATATCAGCCAACGAATCTTTTTTTAGCTTCCACTCAGTCTCCGTCGGATCATCAAACCGTTGAATAAACAGGCAATGATCCGATTCCACCGCCACTTTAATCAAGGTGATTGGCGAATCGTCCTTTTCCTTTACCAGGTAGTAGCATCCGGTTTCCAGCAAATCATACGTAAACATACATCCTCCCTTTTTTATAGTTTCTTTAATTCATTGATCGGGTCAATAAGCCAGTCTTTAATGGATAGTTCATCAACATTTAATGGGAACCTAGTAATGGTAAGAATCGAATGGGTAAGTGTAGAATCCAAAATTAGGGGTTTGGAAAATACAGGGGTATAAATTTTTCTATAATATTATACGGGATAATTGATTTTAGATTAAATTTATGAAAATCAATTAATTATGTATGTTGTTGGTACTTTTACTTGCAACTGGTAAGTGAGGGATATTCCGCAACAGCGGTTTTGGCTCTATCCGGAACGTTGATCTGTGATTTACTCTCATTAAATGCTTTTTCTACAAGTTCGCGGTTGCTATTGATGGTATAATCTTCAAACCTGGAACTTATGTCCGCGTTACCTGCCTGGTTCATATCCCAGGATTTAGTTGGCTTGCTACAATTGAAATCAAAGCTGTCAAACTTTACGATCTTGATCTGCTGAAAGCGATGAGTGCGGAAATGAATAGCCTTATTACCGATGTCGTACACGATGCTCCATTTCGTGGCACTTCCCTGCGATACCGCAGAAAGGATATTGAAGGCATAGTCCACCGGTGCTACATCTTTATTTTTCGTTTTATATTCCCGGATCATGGAGCATGCAGTTCCAAACCGCTCCAGTGAATTATTGCCGTAGGCAAATGAATTGTTGGCACCATTAGACTGTCCATAACGTTTAGTCGATTCATCATAACTGGTATTGGTAAGCACGGGATCAGCAAGATCCTTACCGGTATGCACCACCATTTTGCCGTCCAGGAATTCTATTGTCGCTACGCGTCCACCCGCATCTGCAACGAGGTAATGTAATGGTGTAGTACCAACGGAAGCGATCCGGATTTTTTTGTCGGTAGCGATAACTTCCTGGATGGAACTGCAATTGTCGAGCTGATACTGTATCCATTGCAGTACGCCAATCGCCGGCCGCGCATCTGCTTTAGGATATTTCGTTTCGTCGAGCCACATCAGTTCCACTACCAATCCCTTTTCATTCATTCCGCCTGTAGGAAATTCTTTTCCATATTGATTGAATGTGATGCTCCCATATTGCGAAACCCAACTGATGGTTTCACCATCTTCGGTCTTCATGGAAGTTTTGGAAACGCCGCGTGCATTTGTATTAATTCTTCCTGCATCGGTGATCCAATCATAGTTGCGACCAAAAACCATTTGACCATTTTGGTTGATAAAAAACGTGGTGCAGGCCGGCAGTTGATAACGGAATGTGGTAAGACATAAAAACAGTAGGAGGTAACGCATATGTTCAGTATATGTAGTTGAACAATTTCTACAAGGAGAAGTATTCGTGATGTAAAAATAAAATCCCGTCCTTCACCAGCTCTTTTAAGATAAGCAGGGGATGGACGGGAGACTGCGCAGCGACAAACTAGCTAAAGATGCAGGATCTCTTGCATTCTTTTTTCTTTTCCTGCTTTTCTGCTTTCTTTTCGATGGTTTGCTTGGTTTGTTTGTTGCTTTTACGGTTGGTAAAGCTGGCGAAGGCGATGGCCGTAAGACCAGCGATGAGCAAAATGACGATCAGCACTTTTTTCATATTCATACCGTATAATTTTAGTTATTAAAAGGTACGAAGATTTTCGGGAGGGTGGACTGGTTTTTCGATGAAAGGCAGAAAGTTTCGGAAGTCCATCTTAAAGATGATGAGTACATGGGACGCGAAATGTGAATAGTAATGGAAAATTCTGTCGACTCGCCTCACCGAAGTTGTGCTTTTGTTTGTTGTGTTCGTCGTGGTTCGTCGTGTCCTTCATGATGCATAATATTTGTGGATCACGAAGGACATGACGAACCACACCGCGCACAACGAAATGCCCGTGTGATAATTGTAGAAATCATGGGTAAGGGGCTGAAAGAAAACAGGATATGTTGAAATTCCGTTCAAAAAACACTCAATTTGCTTAAACAAATGCGCGACTTTTTAAGTGTATACACTAAAATTTGCTAAGTGTAAACACTGAAAATTGTCATTTATAACAACCTTCATTCGAAATCCCTTACAGATATTTGGTTACCATTAAATTTATGACTGACCCAAAATTCCTAGCCACAGTTGGCTCGATTATCAAAGAGTTGCGCCTCCGGAAAGGCATGACCCAGAACGAACTGGCTATTCAATGCAACTTTGAAAAAGCGAGTATGTCGCGGATCGAATCCGGCAAAACGAATATTACGTTATTAACCTTAAGAAAAATAAGCCGGGCACTGGAGGTCGAGATCAGGGAGTTTTTTCAGGCTTCAGAATAAGTTTCACGCAAAGAGGCAAAGGAGCAAAGTCGCAATGATTTTTCTTTGCGTCTTATTTACTTAGCGTCTTTACGCGAAACCATTTTTTAATGTTCGGTAATATTCTAGTAAATCTGCAGGCTGACAATCCAAAGCTTTACAAATTGCTTCCAATGTACTAAATCGAATTGCCTTGGCTTTCCCTGTTTTAAGGATGGAAAGATTCCCAAGTGTTGAGCAGGTTGCAAATCAGAGTATTAACTAGAAAGCGTTCATAGGATTGAACGCTTTATATGATTTTGAGAGTGAGATTTGTGGCTAATCAAAAGAGACTGGTGTTGTCTCAATTTTTAATGTTTACTGACCCAGAACAAACATCTCCTTCTTCTGTTTTTTCAAGCCACATGTTTAGTTTTTTTGTTCGATCAGTTGTCAACTCGGTCTTATAAAGAATCCAACACATTGGTTGTACACTTCCATAATATCCTTTTTTTCTGTCGGGATATTTTGCCAGCATTTCCGCGTCACGAAATTGAATCCAAAGTCGCTGGGCCTTTTTAAAATTTCTGATAAATGCTGTGTCTTGGCTATATTCTTTTAATATATTTTGATAAACAGAATTTAGTTCTTTGTCAGCCTTTTCATAGTCTTTTGTCGCATTCTCATTCAGTTCAATTTGAGTCTGACCCGAACAAATTGTCGTTACTAAGCAAAGATTAAATATGATGAAAACTCGTATCATGATGGATATGTATTTATACATTTAAGATCGACAAAACAAACCAAACTCACTTACGACTAAATAAAAAGTGGTACATCGAACAATCAATTGACAATGTACCACTAGGTGACCCCGCCCCGATGCAAATCGGGGGAGTTACTGTGACCCCGCAGGGACTCGAACCCTGGACCTACTGATTAAGAGTCAGTAGCTCTACCAACTGAGCTACGGAGTCAAATACCACCTGAATAAGGGACGACAAATATAATTCAAACCTGAGAAGCAATGCTTTTACGTTCCCTTAATATCCTAAAAAAGCAAAAAGAAGCGACAAGCGCAAGCCCACCTACCATCCACCACAAACTACGAAAACCTGAATGGTCTGCAATCTGTGCGCCCAGCATGGGTCCCAGGCATTGTGCCGCCGACCAGGCCATCGTATACAGTGCAGCATACTCACCCCTGTTAGATGGTTGAGTGCGACTGATCCAGTATGTATTCATAAATGGCATGGAAAAAATTTCACCGAAAGTCACTACCAGTATCATGCAAAATGCCAGTAGTGCGCCCATCCCCGGCAGGTTAAGCATTAGGAATGAAATACCAACCAGCGCCACACCAACAGTTATCAATAAACCATTCTTGCCTTTACTCTCCATTTTATATACCAACACCATTTCAACTAAAGCGATGATAATTCCGTTGATGGACATCACGAGACCGATATATGATTCGGAAAAATGAAGTTCCTTTCGGAAGTACACCGGCAGGTTAGTAAAAATTTGAAAAAAGCAGGCCGCAAATAACATCGTTACGACAATAAATACCAGGTATACGTTATCACGGTATGCTGATATTTGCGGCTTGCCTGCAATCACTTTATGATGCGCAGGTTTATAATCGACCGGCTTTAAGAATAGCCACATTACCAGCGCAGCGCCAATGTTTGTAAAACCATCCACCCAAAACAATAATTCATAGTTGTAGTCTGCAATAAGACCACCCATTGCTACACCTAAGGCCCAACCGATATTAATGGCAAGCCTGTTCAACGCATATGATCTGGTACGGTTCTCTTCCTTGCTGTAAAATGCGATGGCCGTTGAATTGGCAGGGCGAAATGCTTCGTTTACAAAACTCACAGCAAAAGTGAAAATACAGATCAGTGAATAGGATTTCATTTGACCCAGTACTATAAATAAAATACCACCACCTAACAACGTAATGAGTTGTACTGGATAGAATCCAAATTTGTCCGTCATGCGACCACCGAGCCAGGCACCACTGAACGCACCGGCACCAAATAATCCAAAAACAAAACCCGCCTGTGAAATGCTATAACCCATTTCCGGGCTCGTGAGGTAGAGCGTCATAAATGGAACGACCATCGTTCCACTCCGGTTGATGAGCATGACGAACGACAATAACCAGGTAGACCTGGATAGTCCTGAATAAGCATTGCGGTATGTTCTCGCTGTGGCCGATAGCATAGAACCTGCAAATTTACCATAATGATGGCGATGCTCCCTGCCCGAAAGCGGGTAGTGGCTATTTTTTTTAACGGCACCACTTTTAAGTATTTTTCTATTATATTCAGGCATTAAAACAACCGCATGAAGAAACAATTGCTGATCGTAACCGTATCAACTGCGATACTGATTTTCTCAAATTGCACCGCTACCAAAAAGACTACCGCACCCGCCGTAGCGAAGTCAACCTACGAGACAAATATCCAAACACTGGTAATGAATAATTGCTCGCCCTGTCATATCCCGGCAAAGGGGGGTAACAAAAAAGCTTATGACAACTACGCCAATATGAAGTCGGATATTGATGAAATTATCCGCAGGATAGAACTGAACCCTGGCGAAAAAGGTTTTATGCCCTTCAAACATCCAAAACTCAGCGATAGCACCATTGCCGTATTCAAACAGTGGAAGGCGGATGGCACATTAGAGAAATAAGGCGATTATAACTAAGGCTGCCAGGAGCAGGTTTAGGGATAGATAAAAGTTAAAAGATAAAAGATAAAAGTTGGTCCAGGTCGGGAACTCCAATCTGGATCAACTTTTATCTTTTATCTTTTCACTTTTATCTTTCCTGCGTAACAAGGAAAACCAGTATTTGAAAGGGACATTCGTCAAAAAGAAATAACTAGCTTTGCACTGGAATTTTTCGAACTTCTCGTTCTCAAAAAAGTAGCTATGATCAACGTTAGAGAAATACTGGATAAAAAAACGCCACCAGCCAATTTCATTGAGTCGGGTTCACGCATTATTGAAGCACTTAAAAAGCTGGATTCTGTAAACCTGAGTTACCTCGTTGTTAAAGATGGCCAATCATTCAGGGGCATCTTTTGTGAGCGGGATTATTGTCGCAATGTGGTTCTCAAAGGTCGTTCGAGCCATGAAAATACGGTAGATGAAGTAATGACCGTAGAACTACCCGTGGTACAATTATCTGATACGGCTGAACATTGCATGAACACGATGACCCAGCATAAAACCCGATACCTGCTCGCATTCGACGGCAACGAATTTCGCGGCGTAATTACCATTCATGACTTGCTTCGTGAAGTAATTGCCAGTAAACAGGCCGTATTTGATCACCTGGTTGCCGGGCAACTTATCGATCATGATGAAGGAGGAAAAGTGTATTAAGCTTTTGCTGGTCGCGGATAATATTTTTTAGTGATGAGTGCGATCGGCAGCCCGATAAACAACATTAAAATCACCATAGCCTCGATGGCATTTCTTAATACAAATGGTGATGGTTTTAAAGTACTGAATACGGGAATAATAAATCGCGTGGTCACCACCCAGGCAAATATGCCGTATAGCAAACCTGTTACAACAATATTTTTTGATATTAAGGGCCAGCGAAGGTAGAGAAACACAAAAAATGCGGCCAGTCCGAATGCTATCAGGTAGTGAAAAAATAAGCCCCAGGCACTCATCGCCATTCCCCCACTGTAGGCGTCCTTTCCAAATACTGCACTCGCAATATATTGCAATACCCTGTCGGGCACGACTCCTCTTTTAAGATAAGCTTGGGTACAGGCAGCAATGATATCAAGTGTGCCGGCTACCAGTCCGGCAACCAAGATCACCTTCAGGGGATTTGGTGATGTAGATGTGGATTTCATCAGTTAGTTTTCCTGCAGACAAACAGGGGCTGTGATTTGTTGCTTGCTAAGGGTTTTTTTTTAATATGTCTTTTCTCTTTCACAGTCACCTTGAATTAGAAAAGTGGTTTATAAGATTTGCGGACGAACAACTCTTTTCATTGGCTGTCTGGAAGGTAATTGAGAACTTGCTGGTGCTGTAAATGTTTGGGATTGCTGTTGTTGTTTTGACACTACCTTCATCGGTTGTCGGGATGGTAATTGTGAAGATGATGGCCGGGATATCGTGCTAGATTGTAAAGTAGTTTGTGGGCCTGATTGCGCAGGGCTGGTACCTGCCTGTTGAGGGGGCTGTGTCATTTCTGCCCGTACAGCCTTTTTCGCTTCTGTGTGTGCATGCATCGTAGCAGTTGTTTGTTGGCTCGACGCTTTGCGTTCCTGCGCATTTGTAGCAAAGGAGAGGGAGAGGAGCAGCATCACTATGCTACAGCAATTTAGAATTGACTTCATATTAATCACTTCAGGCTATTTATTTAATGCTCACCAATACATTTATTTTCCCAACGCCATCGGCATTGAAATCCTGTAATGCTTTCCCGATTATTTGTCCAAACCTTACTTTTTCGGGATCAGCCTTCATGGCAACACCCGTTTGTGAAGATGTAACTATAAGATCGCCTCGGCTGATTGCGCCACCCTCGATGCATACTTTTGTTGGGATGACGCCCACAACGCCCATGGGAACCATATCGGATAACTCGTCCTTTTGCGCATTTCTTTCAGTGAGTAGCAATCCGGGTTTTGTAGCATATACGCCCGCCACCAGGGCTGAATAGGCTTTTGAAGATTTTTCAACAGTCCTGTCTGATGTACGCGAAATAATAAGCACATCACCTTCTTCATAAGTTGAACGAAGACCTTCCACATCAAAATATTCAGCTACGTCGGCACCGCCAACCTGCGTACCGCCATTAAAAAATCCTTTGCCGGTATGATCTATACGTGCCACATGATTGCCATTGGCTTTGAATATTGCTGTATTACCCGCGCCACTACCTTCCACCTCCGCTACCAGTGCAGTGCCATTCAAAAGCCCGTCATGGTTTGCTAAAGCATGTATTGCGATGCCATTATCTGCTCCGGCAATACCCTGTACACCGGCAAAACTGCCATTGTTCCTACCCGTTATAGCGGCAGCACTATTACTGATATTTAAACCGGTGATGGCTTCTCCACCGCCAGTGTTGTAACCAAGTACACCCGACGACAATGGGTTGTAAGTTATCCCCCATATACCATTTCCCTTTTCACTGATGGAAGTGGTGCCTGAACCAGCGCCCACCGTATAAGTAAATAACGCGTCGCTCGAATTGCTCGCGTTTGAAATATCAAAATAACCTGCGGAATTATTCGTGCTCGTACCAAACAGTCCAGGACCATCAACACTACTTCCTGAAATGCCATGGCCCAATACGGAAGTACCAAATACTCCTTTTCCAAATCCACTATGCGAACCCCAGATGCCGACGCCGTCGACACCGCTACCATTATTGATACCCCGCACGGAAGCAGAAGCTGTACCCGCATTGGTAACACTGATTACACCGAGTATTCCATACGCATTTGTAATCGATGAATTATTGATGCCTTCCAATGCGGCGCCCCCGCCATAATTGGAAATGGATAATAAATTACTTGTACTGGTGCCGGCAGCAGCATACGGCAGTGAGAAGTTGCCACCTCCGCCACCACCACCCGTAAGATCGGGGGCTGGTGCCCAATGTGTGCCATTGAACTTTAATACCTGTCCGACCGTAGGCGCGACGGTGCTGATACTTACACCCTGGATCCTGTTTACTACCGGTCCCGGGTAGTTGCCTTTCAGATCACCACCTGCAATACCACTTGGTGGTAAAGTTGTTGGGATTAAACCAGGTGACATCTTCATGGCCGTAACCGAGCCGTTTGCAAGTTTTGATGTGGTTACTGCATTATCTGCAAGTTTGATGGTATTGATAGATTCATTCGCAATAGTCGGGTTGGGATATGATCCTTTGAGGTCACCGCCAGCGGGACCAGAAGCCATAAAGCTTATACCGGGTGCAAGCATCGACTGTGTAATTGCTCCATTGGCAATTGTGGGATTAGGATAATTGCCTGCAAGTGCACCCCCCGCAATGCCAGTTGGATTGGCACTATTTGCATAGAATGCGAAAGGAACAGATAAAAGTTTTGTTGTGCCCATATCCATATAGTTCCAACCGCCATTCGGATCGATTTGCACCTGTAAGAATTTATCGCCGCTCTTCCAGTTAATTTCACTCAGCGTCCCGGAAGGATTGATACCGCCTGCGCTTCCGATAGCAATGGTAAAGAGTCCAAAGTTATTTGTCTTTACGGTCCTGGTTTCGGTGAATACCACGTTGCCATTGGCATTCACGTCACGTATAGAAAGTTTTACGGTAATATTTTTATTAGGTAAAACATTTCCCACCGAATTTCGCGCCACTCCCTGGTAATTGATTTGCTGTGGAACCTGCGCGTACGCGGGAGCCTGCGATAACAGTAAAATAAGGGTAGAGATAAAAATTTTCATGCCACTTGTTTTCAAATTAAAAAAGAGCCTGTCACAGTTTTACAATCTTATATACTGACCTCTTTGAAATATAACCCTCAGGTGCTTTGAGTTCAATATGTAGCGTATATATTCCTTGTGAAAAATTAGAAACTGGTATTCGTTCAATTTTATCCACGCCGTATACGTCCAGTTCTTTGCTGAAAACTATTTGTCCTGAAGCTGAAAAAAAGTGAAGCGCCAGTTTCCCGCTTTGTTTTGTGAAAAGATTTATCTCCACATAGTCTGTAGAAGGATTGGGGAAAATGCGGATTTCATGCATTTCAAACCACGGTTGCGTGCTCGTATTAGCAGGGTAGAGGAGATGAGGTTGGAGCAATCCATTGGTGACGATGAATTTTCTGCCCGGTTCTTCCATCTGGTCTACCAGTGCTGTTTCACCAATGCTCCATTCAAATTGGTAATAGCCGTATTGAAAGCTTCCGCCTGATATGTTGATTGTGGATTGAATACTGTTCTGCGCTTGGGTAGTGGCAGCACAACAAATCAAAAGTATTGGCAAAAGGTTTTTCATATACGGATCTGGTAATAAAGCCGGGCTTAACTGTTATTTTGTTTTGCCTCTTCCCAATTTCACTGCGTATTGTTGTTGATGCTGTTTTTCCCTTCCTGATTTCTTTTCTTTGATCTTCGCCAGTATATAGGCGAAAGAACGTTGACTCGGCCTTTTTTGCTGTTGGGCCGAAGTGATCGACGAAAAAGATAATAGCATAATAACAATACACCCGATATTAACGAGCACTTTCATAGGGACTGGATATTGATTTTATTTTATACTTACTAAAATATTTATTTTACCAATCGTTTGCTGGTTGTAATCCTGCAGCGCTTTACCAATCACCTGGCCTACACGCACCTTATTCAGATCAGCTTTCATGGCCACACCGGGTGTAGAAGAGGTAACGATCAGGTCGCCTCTTTTAATAGGTCCACCTTCGAGACAAACTTTTGTCGGGATTACACCGATCACACCCATTGGAACCATATGTGCCAATTGATCCTCTTCTGCATTTTCTTCTGTAAGCAGCAAACCAGGTTTGGTTGCATATACACCTGCAACCAGCGTTGAATATGGTTCTGTTGATTTTTCAACTTTACGATCAGAATTTTGGGAGATCACCAGTACATCGCCTGCTTCGTAACTTTTGCGATTACCTTCCACTTCAAACGACTCTGCTACGTCGGCACCCGACATTTGTGTACCACCATTGAAGAAACCTTTACCCGTTCTATCGATACGAGCAACATTTACTCCATTGGCTTTAAAAACAGCGGGGTTACCAACGGCCGTACCTTCAATTTCTCCAAGTATACCAATACCGCCATCGCTGGTGGATACACCCTGTACACCGGCAAAGTCCAGGTAGTTCCTACCTAAGATAGCTGGGAATAATGAACTTTGATTCTCCCCGCGAACGCCTGAACCACCCATTGGGTTACTACCATATATTGCTGTTTCAACTGCGCTATTACTTGTACCCCACATTCCAATTCCCTCTGCGCTAAAACCCACGACACCAGTTCCTGACCCAGCATGCTGACCAGTAAGTGCAACACTTGAATTGGATGTGTTTACAATATCAAAAAATCCTGCAGCACCATTTGTACTGGTACCCAGGACACCTATTCCATTTGTAGAATGCCCTCCTGTACCACTACCATTAGCCGAACTACCATACACACCAGTACCACTACCTATATGTGAACCCCATACACCGTAACCGTTTGGATTGCTTCCGTTGTTGATGCCTCGCACAGCAGCAGCCGTACTCGCACCAGCGGTAGTTGGAGTTATCCTATCAAGAATCGCAAATACGTTGGTCGCTGCTGAAGTGTTTACAGCTTCTATAGCCGCTCCAGTTCCCTGGTTAGTAATTGTAAATAAATTTGATGCACTATTGTCGGTAGCACTATAAGGCAAAGAAAGTGCTCCCGCATTGTCAGCACCAGGCGCCCACGTTGTTCCATTATATTTCAACACCTGGTTAAGTACCGGTGCAGTATTGCTTACCGTTACTCCCTGTAGTTTATTTACAGCAGGGTTAGGATAAGTACCGGATAAATCACCACCGGCAATTCCGGATGGTGGCAACGTGGAAGGGATTACACCGGGAGCTAATTTGATACTTGTAACTGAACCATCAGCAAGCTTGGAGGTAGTTACATTATTAT
The DNA here is from genome assembly GCA_965652975.1 of uncultured Chitinophagaceae bacterium. Lineage (GTDB taxonomy): Bacteria > Bacteroidota > Bacteroidia > Chitinophagales > Chitinophagaceae > CADEDV01. The sequence continues at coordinate 42,834 of CBFGYO010000010.1, forward strand.
CTGCAATTTTAGCTGTTGTTATTGTTGCGTTTGCCACTGTCGGATTGGGATAAGTGCCCGTAAGATCACCACCCGCAGTACCTGTAGGAGGTAATGCAGTTGGGATCACACCCGCTGCAAGTTTTATTGCAGTTACTGAACCATCAGCAATCTTGGCAGTAGTGATACTGTTGCTTGCAACAGTTGGATTAGGATATGTGCCTGTTAAGTCGCCGCCGGCAGTACCTGACGGAGGTAGTGTTGTTGGTATCACGCCGGCCGCTATTTTACTACTCGTCACCGAAGCATCGGCAAGCTTTGAAGTAGTAACATTATTATCGGCAATTTTTGCCGTTGTTATCGTTGCGTTTGCAACTGTTGGATTGGGGTAAGTGCCTGTAAGATCACCACCCGCAGTGCCAGTAGGGGGTAGTGCGGTTGGTATAACACCGGCAGCTATTTTACTTGCCGTAACGGAACCATCCGCAAGTTTGGGAGTGGTAACGGCATTGTCAATAATCTTTGTTGTATTGATAGCATTACTAGCTACAGTAGGATTAGGATAAGTTCCAGAAAGATCTCCACCCGCAGGCCCCGTAGGATTGCTACCGCCACCACCAAGAATTACATCAGGGCCGAGTTTGGCAAGTGTGATAGATCCATCTACAACTTTTGCTGTAGTAACAGCATTGTCGGCAAGTTTCGCTGTACTAATCGTTCCATTAGCAACAGATGGATTAGGATACGTACCGGTTAAATCACCGCCTGCAGCACCAGTTGGCGGAAGCGTGGTGGGTATAACACCGGCGGCTATCTTAACAGAAGTAACTGCACCATCTGCGAGTTTTGGAGTGGTAACGTTATTATCGGCAATTTTTCCCGTAGTGATTGCACTAGTCGTTACGGTTGGATTGGGATATGTACCGCTAAGGTCACCGCCTGCAGCTCCTGTAGGAGGTAATGTTGTTGGAATTACGCCAGCCGCTATTTTAGTACTTGTTACTGATCCATCGGCAAGCTTTGGAGTAGTGACATTATTATCTGCAATTTTAGCTGTTGTTATCGTTGCATTCGCTATGGTTGGATTAGGGTAAGTGCCAGTAAGATCACCACCGGCAGTACCTGTAGGAGGTAATGCAGTTGGTATTACACCCGCTGCAAGTTTTATTGCAGTTACTGAACCATCAGCAATCTTGGTAGTCGTGATTGCATTCGCAGCAACTGATGGATTTGGATATGTACCTGCGAGGTCACCACCTGCGGCACCGGTTGGACTACCACCACCGCTTAAGATTACATCGGGTCCAAGTTTAGCAAGTGTGATAGAACCATCAGCTACTTTCGCCGTGGTTACCGCATTGTCGGCAATTTTATTTGAATTGACTGCACCATCTGCAATTTTGGGAGTTATAACTGATCCATTGGCGATCTTCGACATTGTCACCGATCCTGCAGCGAGGTTTGGATTAGGATAAGTACCCTGCAGATCGCCACCGGCAGGCCCGGTTGGGCTACCACCACTACCACCTAAGATTACATCAGGTCCTAATTTAGCCAGCGTAATAGATCCATCCACAACCTTTGTGGTGGTAATCGCATTGTCGGCAATCTTGCTATTAGTAATAGCATTCGCACCAACTGTAGGATTGGGATATGTGCCCGTCAGATCTCCGCCGGCCGCTCCGGTAGGAGGTAATGTTGTTGGAATAACACCTGCTGCAATTTTTACTGCAGTTACAGATGCATCAGCAAGTTTGGGAGTAGTTACAGCATTATCTACAATTTTGGTAGTATTGATTGCATTCGTAGCAACAGTCGGATTGGGATAAGAACCCGTAAGATCGCCGCCTGCAGTACCAGTTGGTGGTAATGCTACACCAGGTGCAAGCATGGATTGTGTTACGGCACCAGTTGCAATGGTTGGATTGGGATAAGTTCCAGTCAACGATCCGCCCGCAGCACCTGTTGGTGGCAATGTAGTTGGTATT
>CBFGYO010000011.1:0-44779 GCA_965652975.1 uncultured Chitinophagaceae bacterium
TAGAAAGCTTTCGATGAATATGTTTGGACACGAGTTCGATTCTCGTCGCCTCCACAGGATTAAGGCCCCGATTTTTCGGGGCTTTTTCTTTTTAGATAAAAGTTAAAAGCTAAAAGATAAAAGTGGTGAATGTTCGGATTCTCTCTACTTTGTAGAATTAGTTCTAGTCCAATAGGGGTATTCACTTAGTGTGCTTTTTATATTTTTTCATTTACACATAGATGACTTCTTTTGCACTCGGAACTAAGGTTTTTTATGTAATTTAAAAACTTTATACCCTTACCCGATAACCACACCCTTATTAGCCCGGATGGAAAAAATTTCAATTTTACTTGTTGACGATCATCGCCTGATCCGCGACTCATGGTCATTTATCCTGAATAGTGACCCGCGTTTTGAGGTGGTTGCGGAAACCAGCAATGGGGAGGAGGCCATCGAAATGGCAATTAGCATCAAGCCTGATATCATCCTGATGGACGTGAATATGACACCTGTCAATGGATTTGATGCTACCAGGCAAATACGCAAGATTTTACCCGAAGCAAAAATTATTGGTGTATCCATGCACACGATGCCGGCATATGCCAAAAGGATGTTGCAGTTGGGTGCCCTGGGTTATGTAACAAAAAATTCATCGAAAGAAGAGATGCTCACGGCAATTCTTGAAGTAAATGAAGGACGCAAGTATATTTGCGAAGAGGTTAAAAACATCCTGGCCCAACAGGAGTTGGATGAAACGGTAGTATCTGCTACTGATATGAATATGCTCTCCCGTCGGGAACTCGACATCATCAACCTCATCAAGGAAGGACAATCATCCAAGGAAATTGCCCGCCAGCTTGATATTTCATTGAAAACAGTCGAAGTACACCGCTATAATATCCTTAAGAAGCTCAATCTTAAAAACACCGCCGCACTGGTCAATTATATAAACACACAGGGTTTATAAGCGACTCCTTCCTAAATATGAAATACTCTTGTTAATTTGTAGGGGTATGGGGAGAAATAATGGCATTGCCAAGAGTCAATATTTTGTAAGGAGAAGTTTCGTAATTGGATACGTCATTGCACTGGCGCTCATTTGCTTTTTTGCATGGTATACCTATTATAACATGAAAAGAGTGGAGTTTGAAACCTTCCATGAAACGCAGATCCTGAAATCTATCAAATCTTTGGAGACGGTATATGACGATATCCAGGAAATGGAATCGAACCAGCGGGGCTATATTATTTCGGGCAACAAAGCATTCCTCGAATCATATACCAGTGCCGCAAATCGGCTCACCACAGACACTTTACAACTGAAAGAATCGCTGCAGCAAAAGGGCGAATTGGCGCAGCTTCCCACCTTACTGGGGTTGATACGCCAGAAAGTAGAGTTTATGGGTGAAACCATTCAGATCCGTGATGAGCAGGGATATGAAGCAGCATTCAAAAGAATACAGTCGGATTATGGGAGGCAATGGATGCAGACAATTCGCTACGGGATAGCGGAAGTTGAAGATGCGCTGAAAGTACAACTTGGCGAGTTTGGCGAAAGAAGACGTAATGCAGCACGCAATACCACCGAACTCTTCATAATCCTTAGTGTATTGTTTTTTGTGTTCCTTCTAACCTTCTTCTTCCTGGAACGAGCGGACATTCAAAAACGTTTCAAGACGCAGGTTGCAAAGGAGGTTGATAAAGGAATTGTTGATTTTAAAGACATTCTGGAAAGGATAAATGATGGATTTATTGCGCTGGACAAAGACTGGAATTATGTTTATCTCAATAAAGCAGCTTCTATTGTAGGAAGTAAAGAATCTGGCAAGCTAATCGGTCGGAACATCTGGCAGCTTTATCCAGATGAAGTAGGTAGCGATTACTACAAGGCCTGGCACCAATCAATGGAAACGCAACAGTACATCATGATGGAATCCTATTATCAGAAATGGGATAGATGGTTTGAAAACCATATTTACCCATCACCCCGGGGCGTTTCAGTTTATTTCAAGGATATCACGGAAAAAAAGAAAACAGAACTAAAGCTGCAGGAGGTAAAAGAGCGCTTCAATATAGTTGCCAAGGCAACAAACGATATTCTTTGGGAAGCGGACCTCGTAAAGAATACACTATGGCTTAATGAAAATTTCTTCGAGAAGTTTGGTTATACCGACCGAAGTAAATTCAGCGGGAGCAGTGCATGGGAAGAAAATCTTCATCCTGGAGATAAAGAAAGGGTAGTTACAAATATCCTGTATTTAATGAATGAAACAGATCAACCGATCTGGACCGATAGTTATCGTTATTTAAAAGCTGACGGAACCTATCTAGATATCTACGATCGATGCTATATTATCCGCGATGCAAATGGCAAACCCACAAAACTGATCGGGTCCATGACGGATGTATCGTCGCTATTCCGGGCCAGGGAAGAACTGACCAGGAAGGAGGAACAATACCGCACGCTTGTGGAACAGGCCACCGATGGAATTTTTATTGCAGATCAATCCGGGCGCTTCCTGGTTGTCAATTCCAGCGGATGCAGTATGTCAATGTATTCACATGCCGAACTATTAAATATGACCATCTTCGACCTGGCAGTGGAATCAGATATCCGCGACAATCCCTTTGACTTTGAAAAGATGAATAATCCTGGTGGTGCCCGAACAGAGCGAAAATTGAAAAAGAAAGATGGCAGCATAATAGATGTGGAAGTAAATGCAAAATATCTTTCAGATGGCAGGTTTCTCGCGTTTATCAGGGATATTACTGAAAGAAAAAAAGCAGAAGTTGCGATACGCACGAGTGCGAGGCAACTGGAGCTTATTTATAATACCACTTCGGATATATTATTTCTTATTTCTGTAGAACCGGACGACCGGTTCATTGTTCAATCTGTAAACCGGATGTTTGGTACTGTTACCGGGCTTACTAACAGTGAAGTAATCGGAAAGGATATCCGGGACATCATTCCTTCGACTTATGTAAGCATGGTACTTTCCAATTATAATGCCGCTATGCGTCAAAAACAGACTATCAGTTGGGAGGAGGTTTCTGAATTTCCTTCGGGTGTGAAAACCGGAGTGGTGAGTATCACACCATTTTTGAATGAAAAAGGTGAATGCACGCAACTGGTGGGTAGTATTCATGATATTACTGAAAGAAAAAAAGCAGAGGATGCCATCGTGAGATCCAACGAGCGGTTTGAGCTGATTGCCCGTACTACCAATGAAGCTTTATGGGAATGGGAGTTTGGTACCAATCGTGCATGGGGAAATGAGACACATCAGCGATTGTATGGATTAACACCGGACGACCCGATTCCCGATCATAATGCATGGAAGGGCCGTATACATCCCGAAGACAGGGAGAAAGTTATCAGTAGTTATAAAAACGCATTATCATCCGGTGATACAAAATGGCTGGCTGAATACCGTTTTCGTTCCGCTGAAAATGAAACCAGCATTATTTACGATCGCACCTATATCCAACGCGATAAAGATGGTACCCCCGTACGCATGATGGGAAGTATGATGGATATAACCGACTTGAAAAAGGCTGAGCAGGAAATTAGTAAGGGTAAAGATCTTGCCGACAAACTGATCAACAGCATGCCGGGTGTCTTTTACTTTTTTGACCAGGAAGGCAAATTTATCCGCTGGAATGAGCAAATGGAAACTGTAACCGGTTATTCGGGAGAAGAAATTGCAGAAATGCATCCGACTGACTTTTTTGGAGGTACCGACAAGGCTTATATAGCCGATCGGATAATGGGAGTTTTTGAAAACGGGGTGAATGATGCGGAAGCAGATTTCGTAACAAAGGATGGAAATCATATCCCGTATTATTTCAAAGGTGTGTTGATCAATTATGAAGGTCGTCCCTGCCTTGTTGGTAGCGGTATTGATATCTCCGAACGGTTGAAAGCGGAACAGGGTCTGCGTGTTTCTGAAAAAAAGTATCGCTCCCTTGTTGAACAGGCGGCCGATGCTATATTCATATTTAATGAGAAAGGCGAGTTTATTGATGTGAATGATGTATCGGCACAACTACTCGGTTACGACCGTGATGAGTTAAAAGGGATGACGCTTGAAAGTATACTTTTTAATACCGACCTCGTTGCAGACCCAGTACTGCTGGATGCACTTGCAAGTGGCGAATCGTTGATCAAGCGACGAAATTTCAGGAAGAAAGATGGCAGTGCAGTACCGGTTGAAGTGCATTCAAAAAAACTTGTCGATGGTAACTACCTCGGTATGGTAAGGGACCTGACCGAACGAATCGAAGCCGAAAAGCAATTGCAGGAATCGTACCGGCAGATCAGGGAACTTACAGATCACCTGCAGCATATCCGTGAAGAAGAAAGGTCGCATATTGCCAGGGAGATTCATGATGAATTGGGTCAGCAACTAACAGTTTTAAAAATGGATGTGTCGTGGCTGAATAAAAAGGTAGCGCTTGAAGATGAGCCTGTGAAACGCAAATTGAAAAGCCTTACTGAAATGCTGGATGGCACGGTAAAAACTGTGCGACGCATCTCCTCTGAACTTCGTCCCAGTGTTTTGGATGACCTGGGATTAGTGGCTGCAGTGGAGTGGCATTTGAAGGAGTTTGAAAGAAGAGCGGGAATTAAAACGTCATTCCAGGAGCCCGAAAGCGAACTTGAAATAAACGAAACGATCAAAACAGGGTTATTCAGAATTTTCCAGGAATCGCTTACCAATGTGGCGCGACATGCGTCTGCAACAAAAGTCAAAGTTGACCTGCTGGAAAAAAACGGTTATATCCTTCTACGGATCGAAGATGATGGTAAAGGTTTCAATAAATTGCAAGTACATAATAAGAGAACATTGGGAATATTAGGAATGAAAGAGAGAACGGCAATGATGGGAGGGACTTACGTTATAGAAAGTAATCCGGGACAGGGTACAATTGTTGTAGTATCTGTGCCGCTGCAACTTTAAATTGGAAATGTTATAACTACATCTGTATGATCAGAGTTTTAATTGCCGATGACCACGCAATCGTACGCCGGGGACTTCGGCAGCTATTATTGGAAGAGTATCCCTCTGCCCGCATAGAAGAAGTAGGAGATGCAGAGAGCCTTATCAGTAAAGCCATGCAGGGTGAGTGGGATGTGGTGATCTGCGATCTCAGTATGCCGGGCCGGAGTGGACTGGACGCTTTGCGCCAGATCCGACAGAGTTCGCCCTCGTTACCAGTACTGATCATGAGTATGCACCCGGAAGACCAGTATGCACTGAGAGTGTTGAAGGCCGGTGCTTCAGGCTATCTCAATAAAGAATCCATCCATGAAGAAGTGATCAAAGCGATTTATACTGTATTGCTTGGTAAAAAATTCATAACCCCCAGTATTGCAGAGCGGCTTGCAGATGCTTTTGACCCCGACACCGGCAAACAGCCACACGAATCACTTTCCGATAGGGAGTTTGATGTATTTAAACTCCTGGCCACAGGCAAGTCCGTATCAGAAATAGCCATGCAGCTTTCTCTCAGCGTTACGACCGTAAGCACCTACCGGGCACGGATAATGGACAAAATGAAAATGCGCTCCAACGCCGAACTCACGAGGTATGCGCTTGAAAAAAGCCTAATATAAATGTTCAACTCCGGGCTGTAGTATATATTCTACTGCATTATGATTCAAGCATCTACAACTATGCCCTGTCCTGTTTTTTAATTTTCACCTAGTTGCCAGGCTTCACCAATTATAGTACAACCAGGAGGATTTCATGCTAAGAATGTTGATCGCAGATGACCATGAAATTGTACGGCGCGGATTAAAACAAATACTCGCCGAAGGCTTTTCCTTTGCGCATATCGATGAAGCTGGCGACTGCCCCACGCTCGTTCAAAAAGCGCTTACTGAATCCTGGGATATTATTGTTTCCGATCTGGCGATGCCAGGTGGTGGAGGACTGGAGGCACTAAAACAGATAAAAAAAGTTTCACCCGAAATGCCGGTGCTTATTCTTAGCATCTATCCGGAAGACCAGTATGCTTTGCGCGTACTAAAAGCCGGTGCATCCGGTTATTTAAATAAAGATGCTGCTCCCGAAGAACTTGTTGTTGCGGTTCAACGCATACTCTCTGGCCGTAGGTACGTGACAGAAACAATGGCGGAGAAAATAGTACAAACCCTCGATGAGGGAACTAATGTGCCCGCACATGAATTGCTAAGCGACCGGGAATGGGATGTGTTTCGCTTTCTTGCCACGGGCAGAACGGTATCGGAGATTTGCGATATACTTTCACTGAAAAGTACAACGGTTTCTACCTATCGTACACGCATACTTATTAAAATGAGCTTGCGTACAAATGCCGACATTATCCAATATGCATTGGAAAATAAAATAATATAGTTTATGCAAACCATTGCGTGTTTGTAGTGATGTGTCTACAACGTTAAATAATAAGCAAGTACATGACAATAATCCATGGTTCTATTTTGTTAAATGCGTAAACTGGCTTTCTTTGTAACATGATAACAACCTTTTCACGGCAGAATAAATTGCTCGTACTCATGGTGGATGATAATATGGCCTTCGTGGAAAGGATGAAGGGGCTGCTGGATGAAATTAAACATATCGGTTATATCAATGTGGCGTCGGATTTTAATGAAGCATCGATGTATGTAAATGAAGATAAACCGGACATTGTTTTACTTGATATTAATTTGCCGGGAAAAAACGGTATCGAAATTTTAAAAAAGATAAAAACTGGCGGCCATCGTTGCAAAGTGATCATGCTGACGAACCATGCTGATGAATACTATCGACAGCAGTGCAAAGAACTTGGCGCCGATTATTTTCTTGATAAATCCAATGATTTTGCGAAAGTACCTGATATTATCAGCAAGATTGGCAAGGAAGAGCGTAATGCTTCCGTGCCCGCAAATTGCTGATGCCACTATCCGAAAAAAACCAATACATGAAGCAGTGGAAAGCTTTTAAAAACATAATTAGCGCTCACGGCTTGCAAAAAGATCTTTTTCTCACCCTGATCGATGAGAGTGGTAATATCCTTTGCAGCAATGCAGTTATGCAACGTTCGCTTCACCTGGAAAATCCTCGCCAGGTGAAATCTAATTTTTTTAATTTATTGCACCCCGAGCATGTCGCAACATTTCAAGATGCAATAAGATCTTCGCGCTCCGAAAAAACTCCCCACGCTGCAGAATTATATCTGAAGAATGGCCATTATCACCGCATGAAATGGGAGGTGAATTACCTTGCCAGGCCAGGTAAAAAAACAGGTTCGTTTTTATGTGTCGGGCAAAATGTAAAAGATGAGCAAATTACACAGCTCACACCTGAAACAAAATACCAGTTCCTGTTTGACGAGTTAAATGCCGGCGTCTTTTTTATTGATAAAGATGGTGAGCTAATGGCTAACAGGAAAACGGAAGCAATTTTTTGCGTGGAAACGGGGCAATTGAATAGTAGTTGCCACCTCAAGGCAAAATGGAATGACCTGCATTTTTCCAACAGGGCAGGAAAAATTATTGACTTCGAAGAATCGCCATTCATGCGTTCTTTTCATTCCGGTTTACAACATTCGGAGGTGCTTATTGCCAAACGATGTGAAGGGAATACTCACTGGGTACAATTCAACGCCTCGCCATTAATGGACGAGGAAGGAAAACCGTACGCAATTCTTACAAGTATTTTTGATTTTCCGGACGAACCGGCGTTGCACAATGATCTGCGTGATACAGGTACATTGTTCAGGTCTTTTCTTGATAAAACACCTAACCTGGCCTGGGTGCTGGATGAAGATGCCAATCTTTTATTTGCCAGTGCATCTTTTTACCAATACTTCGGATTAATTGAAGAACAGGCATTAAACAATAATATTTTCAGTATCATACCTTCTTCCGTTGCGGATACGCTTTACAACAAGCACGTGCAGGTGCTGGAGAATGGCACCACTACCGAAACAGTGGAAAAGGTAAAATGGAGCGACGGTACGAACTTTATTTTCCACGTTACGATTTTCCCGATCGACTCAGGGAGTGGCAAACGTATGATCGGAGGTCATGCTGTAAATCTTGCCGATAAATACGCTGTTGAAAAACAATTGCGTGAAGCAAACGATCGCCTATTACTATTGAGCCGTGCCACATCGGATGCCATTTGGGAGTGGGATATGCAAACAGGTTATATTTTCCGCAACGATGCATTGATGGACATGATTGGGTACCAGGGCGAAGACGCACGCGGCCTCTCCTGGTGGTTACGCCGGATCCATCCCGAAGACCGCAACCGCGTTACGGATACCATCAAAGACGCTACGGACAAAGGACGTCATTCCTGGGAAGATGAATACCGGTTTAAATGTTCCGATGGCTCGTATAAACATATCCAGGATCATGGCTATGTAGTTTATGAAAATGGTTTGCCGGTAAAAATGATCGGTTCCCTACAGGACGTAACGGAATTAAAGCAACTGGAAGATCAGCTAACCATGGAAAAACTGCAGCGGCAAAAGGAAATTTCAGAAACTGTGATCCGCGTCCAGGAAAAAGAACGTACAAGGATTGGCCATGAACTTCACGATAATGTAAACCAGATACTTTCCACAACCAAAATGTTTGTGGAGATGCTTACACCAGCGTCCGACGAGGACAAAAAGCTAAAGGAAAAAAGTATTGAATACCTTATGGCTTCTATCGAAGAAATTCGCAAATTGTCAAAAGAACTGGTGGTGCCACAATTAAAGGAGAAGAGCCTTGTTGAAAGCATTTATGTATTACTGGAAGATATACAGATGGCGGGCAAACTAAAAATTAAGTTTGTGCACGACATCGAGAATAGCATGTTGAGCCCGGGTAAAAAAGTTACTATTTTCCGGATAGTGCAGGAGCAGTTTAAAAATATCCTGAAATATAGTAAGGCTAAGCAGGTGGATATTCATCTCAACTGTAAGGAAGAGAACGTCATGCTGGTTATTAAAGATAACGGTGTGGGTTTTGATCCGAAAAAAACGCATCGTGGTATTGGTCTGTCAAATATTCACGACAGGGCACGCTTTTACAATGGTGAAGTGTTGATCGAAGCAGCGCCGGGCAAGGGTTGTGCCCTGACTGTTACTATTCCATTATTCTAATAAATCTACTTCCACCTGGTTAATACCGTGATTTAATTATTACGAGATAAGTTCTTACTTGAATACGCAGGTAATGGCGAATTCAAATTGCCATTTGAGCATATTAAAATGCAATATTTTTTTTCATGTAACCGGGGGAGTAAGTGTGAAATTTTTTGAAGATATGGATGAAGTTGCTCGTTTTTTCATAGCCGAGCCGGTAAGCCACTTCTTTAACCGTTAATGGTTTTTCGAGCAGCAGGCGCTTGGCATGTTCCATCTTTTTTTCCAGGTAGTATTCATAAATGCTTTTCCCAAACATTAGTTTGAAATGCCGTTTCAATGTTGATTCGCTAAGAGCTGCCTGTTTTGCAATCAATTCAATGGAAGGAAGATCTTTTTCAATATGGGCGTCAAGTATTTTTTCTACCATTAGCATTTTGTCCTGGTGCAATACATTGCTATCGACCAGTTCATTGGGAACATGCGAGAAAGCCCTGTTCAGAAAATCAGAAATCAGGGAAAGTGTTTTTGCTTTGAGGTACAATTTCCCTTTGCTACCTGTGAATGCATGTGTATGAAGATCCATTACAGTCCTGTATTCCATCGACGATCCGGACTCTATGAATACCGCTGGCTTTATATTGTTCTTCATATTATCAAGAAATCCCTCGAAATGTGAGTCAGCATCAGAAAACTGGTTCTTTACCCATTCGGAGCTCAGGGATATATCAACCGCTTTTACTTCATTGCTGGCCGCAAATTTGAAATCAATATCTATATTGTTTGCCAGCAACAGGATATTCATGTTGCCATGCAATACAATATCCTTCCTTATTGAAGCAGTATGAAGGCTCACCGCATCATTTGAAAGAACGTATACAATGGTAAAGGAGGTGCCAGGTTCTGCGTTTTTCTCAGCTACACGTTGCAGTACAAATGGGTGATTTAATTTCAGTTGCCAGGCTCTTATATGTAGTCCTCTTTCAAAATCTATTTTCCGGATCATCCCTTCGCCGCTTTCGCTGGGTAGTTGTATGAGATTATTAACTGATTTTGTTCCAAGTGAGGTGCCGAGTTTAGCAAAAGACTCTTTGGAATCAATTTCGGAGAAATTATAGCATGAGTTGTCCATAAAAAATCATTCGTTAAGGTTATCTACACAGAATAACACCATCACTAATAGGGGGCCTTAACCATATGATTTGTCATGCAAACAGTATGTAAATAGCTTTTAAAGGGTTTGGGTCGTGAAGTAAGGATGAGGTCGATGGACTATTCTGATCTTAAAAAGAAAATTACTTAATGTCGATGGTTTAAACAATAAGCAAATCCCCTTATGGAATCATAGAAAAACACCTGTAAATGGCCGGGTACAGGCATATCCTGGAGGAATAGAGGTAGAAATCGTCACCCCACGATTGAAACCGTGGGGTAAACATATTCCAACATTCAAATTATAATGATATTACGTTAGCCCACGGCTTCAGCCGTGGGTAATATGAATTCCACATTTAAGGTTGACCACTTCACCGCCTGGCTAACAGGCTCCAACATTAACTCCATTATTTTTGTTCGTGTCGGGAAGCAAGCGTTTTTGTAACATCTTCAAGCGTACATTCTTTTGCTTGCAGCAATACGAGGTAATGATAGAGCAGGTCAGCAGCTTCGCTTAAAAAACGGTCCCGATTATCGTCTTTGCTTTCGATAACCAGCTCTACTGCTTCCTCACCAACTTTCTGAGCGATCTTATTAATTCCTTTTGAAAAAAGGGAGGATGTATATGAATTGGTGCGACTGTCAGCTTTCCTGTCGGCGATAATGCTCTCTAACTTGTGTACTGTAAAACTGCTGTTACTTTCTTTGAAACACGTATCAGCACCCGTATGACATACAGGACCTTTCGGTATTGCTTTTACCAGTATCGTATCATTGTCGCAGTCTGCAAGTACATCCTGCACAAGCAAGAAATTTCCTGATTCTTCACCCTTGGTCCATAGGCGCTTTTTGCTGCGGCTGTAAAATGTGACCTTTTTTTCGGCCCGCGTTTTTGTAAACGCCTCCTCATTCATAAAGCCAAGCATCAGGATAGTGCGGGTATGATGGTCCTGTATGATTGCGGGCACTAAACCATCTGGGTATTTTGAAAAGTCGGGGTTCATAATAAGTTTCTTTAGTTAATCATTCTTTTTGGCGTCTTGCTCTTGCAGGGATTGTAAAAGATTACGGAAAGCTTCCCGTTTTCCTTCGTGCTGTCTGGCATTTTTGCGTTTTCTTACCCGTTCGAAATGCCAGAACAGGTAAAATGAAATTATTATAAGTATGATGATTAATATCATAGTCTCATTGGGATTCCCTGGTCATGTAATGCTTTTTTCAATACGGGTATGCTTACTTCACGGAAGTGGAAAATGCTTGCGGCCAGTGCCGCATCGGCCTTACCTTTTATAAACACTTCGGTAAAATGTTCGACCGTGCCCGCACCGCCTGATGCAATGATGGGAATAGTAACCGCGCTACCTGCCTGCGACACCAGGTCCACAGCAAACCCATTCTTTGTACCATCATGTTCCATAGAAGTCAATAGAATTTCGCCTGCACCACGACTCGCCACCTCGCTTATCCACGAAATGACATGCAGTTTAGTCGGCACCTTTCCTCCATGGGTATGTACTTTCCATTCATGCTCGGTTAACCTTGCATCAACAGCTACCACCACACACTGGCTGCCGAAATTTTTTGCAAGGTCATCCACCAGTCGGGGGTTTTGTACTGCTGAAGTATTAACTGAAATCTTGTCGGCACCATTGTCAAGGAGTACACTTACATCTTCGACAGAATGAATACCACCGCCTACAGTAAAGGGGATATTGATATGCGTAGCTATTGCACGCACCAACTTTGCAAGAGTCTTTCTTTTTTCGGTAGTTGCCGTAATGTCGAGAAACACCAGTTCATCCGCTCCTTCTTCACAATAGCGCATAGCGAGTTCCACGGGATCGCCGGCATCCCGTAGCTGAACAAAATTTGTTCCCTTCACCGTTCGGCCATCTTTGATGTCAAGGCAGGGTATGATCCGTTTGGTAAGCATCAGTGAACGTATGGTTTCAATTCAGACAATTTTATTTTATTTTCATAAATCGCCTTCCCGATAATAACCCCCGAACAACCCGTTTTTTCCAATTCAACAACGTCTTCAAGCTTCGACACACCACCACTTGCAATGAGTTTGATGGAAGGATGTGCTGACAATATCTTTTTATATAAATCGGTGGCGGGACCTTCCAGCAAACCATCCTTGTTTACATCCGTGCAAAAGAACTGGCTTACCCCTTTTTGTTTATACTTATCCACCAGGTCAAACACGTGCAGGTCCGTAGCCTGTGTCCAACCCCGAATGGTAATATGCTCATCACGAACATCTGCTCCAATAATAAACCGGTGTGCACCATATGCCAGTAACCAGCCAGACACTTCAAATTCATCATTCACCGCCATACTTCCGATTGCCGCATACCCGGCACCGCTATTGAAGCAGATATCGAGGCTCGCCTTACTGCTGATACCACCACTGAAGTCAATCACCAGCTTGGTGCGTGAAGCTATCTTATCCAAAATCTTCCAGTTCCTTACCGCGCCAGCCTTTGCTCCATCCAGATCCACCAGGTGCAATCTCGTCATACCCGCGGCCTCAAAAGCAAGTGCCACTTCCAATGGGTCTTCGTTGTAAATTGTTTTAACCGCATAATCACCCTTCGTAAGTCGCACGCATTTTCCATCGATAATATCTATAGCCGGGATTATTTCCATGTTATAATTTCATAAAGTTTTTTAGAATCTGTTCACCCACATCAGCACTTTTCTCCGGGTGAAACTGTACGCCATAAAAATTATCCTTACACAACGCTGAACTATATTCGTTAATATAATCCGTAGTGGCGATGGTGTAAGAATTCAAAGAGGCATAATATCCATGAACGAAATAGCAATAACTATTTTCTTTCACGGATTTAAAGAGTTCGGATTTTAGATTAGAAATATTATTCCAGCCTATTTGTGGTATTTTTTTGTTGCTGCACGAAGCATTCATGCTACGGACAGCAACATCTTCAAACACACCGATACATGCCGTATTATTTTCTTCTGAAAACTCGCATAACAATTGCATTCCAAGACATATACCCAAAACCGGTTGCCGCAATGAACGTATTAACGAGTCCAGGTTTCTTTCGCGCAAATAAGCCATTGCCGTACTGGCTTCTCCTACACCGGGGAAGATCACACGTTTTGCAGCGCTGATAGTAGCTACGTCGTCTGTAACGATCGCCTGTACACCTATTCGTTCCAATGCAAATAGCACAGACTGGATATTACCGGCATTGTATTTTATGATCACTGTATCCATTATAAAGTTCCTTTTGTACTTGGTAACTGCATATTTCCCGCATCCCTTTTGACAGCCATTTTAATTGACTTTGCCAGTGCTTTGAATATGGATTCGATCTTGTGATGTTCATTGTCGCCCGTAACCTGGATGTTCAGGTTGCACCTGGCCGCATCTGCAAAGGATTTGAAAAAATGGTAGAACATTTCCGTGGGCATATCACCAATTTTTTCGCGCGTAAAATTAGCATCCCATACGAGCCATGGCCGACCACCAAAATCGATTGCAACCTGTGCAAGCGCATCATCCATGGGGAGAGCAAAGCCATATCTGGCGATACCTTTTTTATCGCCCAGGGCTTTATTGATCGTTTCACCGAGAGCTATCGCGGTATCTTCAATGGTGTGATGTTCGTCTATCTGTAAATCACCCCTGGCCTCTATAGCAAGGTCGATACCACTATGCCGCCCCAACTGATCGAGCATGTGATCAAAAAAATGAAGACCGGTATTGATTTGAGTGGTACCAGTTCCATCAAGGTTTAATTTGATGCTGATCTTAGTTTCATTCGTGTTGCGGTCGTGTGCCACGTATCGCCTGCCCATCTTGAGATATTCGTAGATAGGCTGCCATTCCGTTGTTTCCAACACTATTACATCGCGGAGCGCGTCCAGGCTGTCTTTCACCTCCGCACCTCCTAAAGATGAGTCGTTGTTGAGCCAAATGGCCTTACATCCCATATTCTTTGCGAGTTGTACATCTGTAATCCTGTCGCCAATAACAAACGAATTGGTAATATCATACATTTCATTTTCGAGATAGTCTGTAACCATACCCGTTCCTGGTTTGCGTGTTGGCGCATTATCGGCAGGAAAGGTTCTGTCGATAAGTACTTTCTTAAAATGTATGCGTTCATTCTCCAGGCTTTTCATAATAAACTTGTGAACGGGCAAAAAACTTTCTTCGGGAAATGCAGGTGTCCCCAGTCCGTCCTGGTTCGTTACCATTACCAGTTCAAAATCCAGTTCGTTAGCTATCCGACGCATCCAGGTAAACATATCCGGGTAAAACTCCAGTTTGTCAAACGAATCCAGTTGGTAGGTAGGTGGCGCTTCTTTGATAAGCGTACCATCCCTGTCAATAAAAAGTACCCGGGTACGAATGTTTTTATCGGTATTCATTCTAATTAGGTTTGTATTTATTAAGCGTGGTGATCAACTGGGCATTTTCATCAGGTGTGCCGATAGTTATCCGAAGGCAATTATTGCACAGCACTATCCGCGACCTGTCGCGAACAATTATACCATTAGCTGAAAGGAAGTTGTAAATTTCTTTGGCTTTATCCATCCGTACCAGAATAAAATTTGCATCGGAAGGATAAATTTCCTGGACAAATGGAAATACCGAAAGTTCCTGCTGCAACTTTTCCCGTTGCTCAACTGTAATCTGGATCCAGTCGTTTACAGTGGTGATTTGCGAAAGGGCTTCCAAAGCAAGTTCCTGTGTTGGGGTATTAATATTATAGGGGTATTTCACTTTATTCATATAGTTAATCACGGGGCTGCCTGCAAATGCCATCCCCAGTCTTAGCCCCGCAAGACCCCATGCCTTCGAAAGCGTTTGCAGGATCACCAGGTTTGGATATTCAGTTAATTCAGCAATGAAAGTGCGTTGTTTTGCATAATTGATATAGGCTTCGTCCACTACTACGAGCCCCTCGAAATTATTCAATATTACTTCCACATCTTCGCGGTTGATGCTGTTGGCAGTGGGATTGTTGGGTGAACAAATGAAAATTAATTTGGTATGTTCATCGATCGCGTTTGCAATGCCATCCAGGTCGAGCTGGAAGTTAGGAGTTAGTGAAACTTTCTTTATCAACACATTGTTCATTTCCGCGCATACTTCATACATGCCATACGTAGGAGGGAAGATCAATACATTATCAATACCTGGTTCACAAAATATTCTGAATAATAGATCAATTGCTTCATCACTTCCATTGCCCAGGAAAATATTGGGTACGGGTACACCTTTGATAGAGCTGATTTTTTCTTTGAGTTTTAACTGTAAAGGATCGGGATACCTGTTGTAGTCCGTGGAAAGGGGAGAACCAAAAGCATTTTCATTGGCATCCAGAAAAATGGTGGCGTTGCCGCTAAATTCATGCCTTGCCGAGGAATAAGCAGTCATTACTCGTATATTTTCCCTAACCAGGTTATCTGCGTTGAAATCCATTTCTATTTCTTTAATCTTATTGCAATTGCATTTTTATGTGCCGTTAATCCTTCCGCCGTGGCCATCTGCATCACAGCGTTACCAATTTGACCCAGGCCTTCTTCCGTAACATGCTGGTAAGTTATCTTTTTTACAAAACTATCCAGTGATACTCCACTATACATGGCCGCATAGCCATTTGTTGGCAGGGTATGATTGGTGCCACTTGCATAGTCGCCTGCACTTTCGGGTGAATAATTTCCAATAAACACAGATCCCGCCGCAGTAACAGTATTGATTATTTCCTTTGCCTGCTCACAAGCAAGAATTAAATGTTCCGGTGCGTAAAGATTTGAAAACTCAATAGCAGTGGCCAGATCTTTTACTACCAGCAGTTTGCTATTGGATAAAGCCTTTGCAACGATTGCTTCTCTTGGTAGCTGTTTGATTTGTGTTCTTAATTGCTCCTGTACGTCCG
The DNA here is from genome assembly GCA_965652975.1 of uncultured Chitinophagaceae bacterium. Classification (GTDB taxonomy): domain Bacteria; phylum Bacteroidota; class Bacteroidia; order Chitinophagales; family Chitinophagaceae; genus CADEDV01. Next base: position 16,170 of record CBFGYO010000011.1, read on the forward strand.
CAGCCATTTGCAAGTCGGTTGTTACAAGCATTACCTGCGAATCAGGCCCATGTTCAGCCTGGGATAGAAGATCCGCCGCCACGAAACTGGCGTTCGCAGTTTTGTCGGCTATCACTAATACCTCAGAAGGGCCAGCAGGCATATCGATTGCAACGGACTGTTCCTGCACTATTTGTTTTGCCAGTGTTACAAACTGGTTGCCCGGTCCCATTATTTTAAACACTTTCGGCACGGTGTCGGTACCATATGCCATCGCCGCGATTGCCTGGGCGCCGCCTATTTTAAAAATTTTTGTTATGCCGCAAATACTGGCGGTATACGAAATTACAGGATCAATTTGGCCATCTTTTGACGGGGGTGTGCACAGTATTATTTCTTTGCAACCGGCGAGTGAAGCAGGTATTCCAAGCATCAGTACGGTTGAAAATAATGGAGCCGAACCACCTGGAATATACAATCCCACTTTCTCAATGGCAACGCTACGACGCCAGCAGGTGACACCCGGCATGGTTTCAATTATTTTTACTTCTTCCTGTTGTGCGCGGTGAAATTTTTCGATATTAGTGTAAGCTATCCCAATTGCCTGTTTCAACGATTCGCTCACTTCCGCACTACTTCGGGCTATTTCTTCCTTAGTGACTTCGAATTTTTTCAACTTGCATCCATCCAATTCTGCAGTTAATTTCTTAATAGCCTTATCACCTTTCGTTTTTACCTGGCGCAGGATTTTCCGCACTTTTTTCTCCAGGTCGTCATACTGTATGCCGGGCCTTTGTATAAGTTCGGGCCATTGTTCCCTGCCGGGGTTATTATAGATCTTCATACTTGCCATTGCTTGCTTTAAACGATCATTTTTTCAATTGGTATGATAAGGATACCCTGTGCGCCATTTGCTTTAAGTTTTTCGATCAGGTTCCAGAAATCAGCTTCGTCAATTACAGAATGTATAGAGCTCCAGCCGGATTCTGCGAGCGGCAGGATGGTGGGACTTTTCATCCCTGGTAATAAATTACAAATGATGTCAAGCTTATCATTGGGTGCATTTAACAACACATATTTATTATTCCTTGCTTTTTTTACTGCGCGTATCCTGAATAACAGGCTTTCGAGAATAACCTTTTTTTCATTCGACAGCGACTTATTGGATACAAGTACTGATTCGGATGAAAGAATGGTCTCGATTTCCTTTAGTTCATTGGTGAAAAGCGTACTACCTGAACTTACGAGATCGCATATAGCGTCGGCAAGCCCAATGCGCGGTGCTATTTCTACGGATCCGCTTATTTCGTGTATTGCGGCATTGATGTTCTTTTCCTTTAAGAATTTTCCCAGTATTACGGGGTAGCTGGTGGCAATCTTTTGCCCTTCCAGGTCACCAATGCTTTGCATTTTTCCATGCTTCGGTACAGCAATGGAAAGCCTGCACTTTCCGAATCCCAGTTTTTCAATTGTTTCTACTTCTTTATTTTTTTCGCGCGCTACATTTTCGCCAACAAAGCCAACATCGGCTACTGCGTCCTGAACGTATTCGGGTATATCATCATCACGCAGAAAGAATATCTCAGCCGGGAAGTTAGAAGCCACTACGCGGAGTTGGTTATTGCCATTACTGATTTCAACGCCGCATTCTTTCAGGAGTTTCATTGAACCTTCATACAGGCGACCTGACTTCTGTATGGCTATTTTCAAAATTGTGGACATAAAACCGATTTATTTAGTAACAAAAAAAGGGCTTACTCTGAAGTAAGCCCTTTACGTATGTTTTAAACATAATAATATCATGGCCTACCCCGGAGGAGCAAGTAATGATGATGATTATGTGTATAGTTGATCATAATGTTCGCCAAAAATAGGGATAAATTTTTGGGTGCGGATAACAAGTACAAAAAAAATCACCGGTCATATGACCGGTGAACTATTTATAAAGAGTTTGAACTACTAACTGTTAGTTGTTTTAGCTTTCACGGTAGCCATAGGGCAACCATACTTACGGGAAGTGGCACACGAAGCCATTAGTACGATCGTACATACCAGGAGTGTGGCAGCCAGGAACTTATTTTTCATATGCAGGATATTTTGCTGTTATAACGAATTTTGAAATCTATTATTACACAAATATACAGCAGCCAGCGGCGATTTTCATCTTTTGGCCCGGCAAATGCCGGGTTTTTCACGCTTAACTCGTTGGTTTTCTTTCCTCAAACTGGGACTTTTACGTTTAAAATTCATTTTGTAAAAAACCGTAAACCATTACCTTTACCGCCCTATTGTATCCTTTTCAAAAGAAATTAACGACCTGATGCTGCAGTTGAAAAAACCCATCGCATTTATCGACCTCGAAACTACCGGTACCAACCTTGGAACTGATCGAATTGTAGAAATTGCTATTGTAAAAATCCTGGCTGATGGCAGCCGAATCGTGAAAAGGAAACTGATCAATCCTGGTATTCCCATTCCCACTGGTGCTTCAGATATACATGGAATTACCGATGAAATGGTAAAAGATGCGCCCACATTCAAACAGGTGGGACAGGAATTAAAGCAGGTATTGGATGGTTGTGACCTTGCGGGCTACAATTCCAATCGTTTTGATATCCCGTTGTTGATGGAAGAATTTCTCCGCGCCCAGGTGGAATTTGATATGAAGAACCGGAAACTGCTTGATGTTCAGAATATCTTTCACAAGATGGAACCTCGTACACTGGGTGCTGCATACCGGTTTTATTGCAACAAGAATCTCGACGGCGCACATAGCGCTGAAGTGGATGCCTCGGCTACGCACGAAATACTGGTGGCACAATTAGAACGTTATCCTTCCCTGGGTACAAATATCGATTCCATACTCAAAGTTATTGGCGAAGACCAGATCGTAGATTTTGCACGCCGCTTTGTAATGGATAATGGCATAGAGGTATTTAATTTCGGGAAATTCAAGGGCCGCCCCGTTGCCGACGTCCTCCGGAGTGAACCTCAATATTATGACTGGATGATGAAAGGCGACTTCCCCCAGCATACCAAGCAAAAGCTTACTGAAATCTATACACGTACGATGCTCCGCAAGAACTAATGGGATTTGTCTTTGTGTAGAATTTTAACTGTCATACTTTTTTGGATTATCGTAAATTCGTTGTTTACCTCCTCTATTCCTGCTTGTGGAAAAATTAGTCGTCATACCGACCTATAATGAAAAAGAAAACATCAGCAATATCCTGCATGCTGTATTCAATCTCGGAGAAGGTTTTCATGTGCTTGTAATTGATGACGGATCGCCCGATGGCACTGCTGATATCGTAAAAGGATTGCAAAGCAAATTCAACGGTCAATTATTTATCGAAGAGCGAAAGGGCAAACTTGGCCTGGGCACTGCATACATTCATGGATTCAAATGGGCGATAGCGCGGGGTTACAATTTTATTTTTGAAATGGACGCGGATTTTTCACACAATCCAAACGATCTATCCAGGTTATATAATGCTTGCAAAAATGACGGTGCCGACCTGGCTATCGGTTCCCGCTATGTAAAAGGCGGTGGCGTGGTCAACTGGCCCAACAACAGGATTGCACTATCCAAAGGCGGATCATTATATACCAGGATGATCACCTGGATGCCGATCAAAGACCCAACGGCCGGATTTATGTGCTATAAAAGAGAAGTGTTGGAAACGATCAACCTCGACGAGATTGCATTCGTAGGCTATGCTTTCCAGATTGAAATGAAATTTGCCGCCTGGAAGCTTGGTTTTAAACTAAAAGAAGTACCCATTATTTTCCAGGATAGAACATATGGTATTTCGAAGATGAACAAGGGTATCGTGAAAGAAGGGATATTGGGTGTGCTTGAACTGAAGTGGCGCAGCCTTTTCACCAATTACCGCAAGAAATTAAAGAATGCGGAACAGGACGATAGCCTGGATACTTCGAAAAAAGAAGCCCTGGCCCGCTCCAAATAAATTCAATTTTTTTACAAATTGCTCTGTAGTTTGCAAGGATAATGAAGCGAGCATTTTTGCAACTCCATCTTGCGGTTTTCCTGGCGGGATTTACCGGTATACTGGGCCGGCTCATTACACTAAACGAAGGAATGATCGTCTGGTACCGGCTTCTATTCACTGCTATTACCATGTGGGTGTTGTTTGGCTTCATGAAAAAAATACACAAGATTTCCGTTTCAGATATTCTCAAAATCAGTGGTGTTGGTTTTATCGCAGCGATGCATTGGGTTACTTTTTACGGCTCTATCAAATACGCCAATGTATCCGTAGCGCTGGTATGTTTTTCAGCAATAGGTTTCTTCACCGCAGTGTTTGAGCCAATCATACTGCGTAAAAAAGTAAACTGGATGGAGTTGCTACTCGGTATCGTAACGATATTCGGCATTTATATCATTTTTCATTTCGATTCACGGTACAAGACTGGTATCATCATAGGAATAATATCTACGGTACTAGCATCTCTTTTCCCAATATACAATCGTGAGTTCTTAAAACGCATCAATGTAGAAACGATGCTTACCTGGCAGCAGACAGGCGGGCTTGTAACGCTTTCAATATTGCTACCATTTTATTTGCAAAAATTTCCGACGCCTTCATTCATTCCAAGTTGGGAAAATATTGCATGGTTGCTGGTGTTAGCATGGTTTTGTTCTGTAATTGCATTCCAGCTTTCAAGCAATGCGCTGAAGCGACTATCGGCGTTTACCGTTAACATTACTTACAACCTGGAACCTGTATACGGAATCTTGCTGGCCTTTATGGTGTATCGCGAAAACGAGTTTCTGAGCAAATGGTTTTATGTGGGTTTCGGCATTATCGCAGCCGCGCTTATTGTACACATTTTATTAATAATTAAAAAGGAAAGAAAACTAACTGTCCATGCTGCAAACTGAGTATCACCAGCGAATAGTAGATTATTATCAGAGCACGGAGAATGCGTATCGCGATTCGTGGGACCTCGACAACAGTCTCGCGATACATTATGGGTATTGGGATGATAAGGTGCATTCATTCGCACAGTCGTTGATACGGATGAACGAGGTGATGGCTGATGCAGCCGGCATCGTTGCAGGAGAAGAAGTACTGGACGCGGGTTGTGGTGTGGGAGGCAGTAGCATTTTCCTGGCCAGGCATCGCGGTGGAATGGTTACCGGCATTACGCTAAGTGCTCGTCAGGCAGAGCAGGCAAAAAATCACGCTCTTAATGCAGGGGTTCAGAATCTGGCTCAGTTCCGTGTAATGGACTATTGTTCCACAAGTTTCCCCAACGCCAGTTTTGATGTGGTGTGGGGTTGCGAGAGCATTTGCTATGCCGCAAGTAAGGAAGCGTTTATCAGGGAAGCATACAGGTTGTTGAAACCGGGTGGTCGCCTGGTGATCGCTGACGGGTTTGTTACCGAATTGGAGAATAACCAGCATCCTGTAATCAGGCAGTGGCTTGACGGATGGCAGGTTGATAATCTTGAAACCCCTTCGCGCTTCCAATCTTTTTTGAATCAAGCCGGGTTCTCAGCCATAACTTACCGCGACATCAGCCGCCAGGTAGGGCATTCATGCCGGCGTCTTTATCGTTTTTATTTCCTGGCAAACCTTTACCTCTTGTGGAAGACACTCACTTTTTCCAACAAGGCAACAACAATTCAGAAAATGAATATCCAGGCCTGCAAATACCAATACATTGGTAGGAAAAAAAATCTTTGGCAGTACGGACTGCTCACAGCTCGAAAAACTTAATGATGGTTTCGCGGAGCTTAGTGTTCTTTGTGAATTCTTTTTACATTTTGTGATCCTAATTGTTCCGATATTTAGTGCACCACAACGAATCTCTGTGAAACTCTGCGCTACCCTGTGCCTCTCTGTGGCCGTACAACCTCAACATTCCTCCAATCCTCACCTCCTCAATCTCCCCCGATATAACACTTGGCAACAACATATAATACGAGTTTTCACGGAATTTTTTAAAAGGTAATCTGCATATTGGATTCGCCATTATCTTTAATACCTCCAAACTACATGCAATGAAGTCCATTCTTACATTTTTATTCGTCCTCACGGTAGTGAGCGGCACATTTGCACAAAAAAAACCACTTGATCACTCCGTTTACGATGGCTGGCAGAGCATTGGCGAACGACTGGTCAGTAATGATGGCAAATGGGTAGTGTACACTGTTACCCCACAGGAGGGAGATAATGAATTAGTAATTCAAACCACCGATGGTGCGTATAAGAAAACTATCGCCAGGGGATACAGTGCCCTCATCACTGAAGATAGCCGCTATGCTGTCTTTAAAATAAAACCTCTATTCAAAGACACCCGTGATGCACGTATCAAAAAGAAGAAACCAGACGAAATGCCTAAAGACTCCATAGCTGTGGTGGCGTTGGGAGTCGATAGTGTATGGAAACTTGCACGCATTAAAAGTTATAAGACACCGGAAAAAGAAGCAGGGTGGGTGGCCTATCATATGGAAAAACCTGTAGAAAAGAAAGACCCGCGCAAGATCGACTCACCGGATAAAAAAATTGCGGACAGCCTTAATCGTATCATCGACTCGCTGCAACAACTTATCGCCAGCATTCCCAAGAAGAAAAAGAATAAGGACGATGCGATGGAAGATGCCGAAGGGGATGAAACTCCCGCTGCGGCCGCAGATGCAGGTACAGACCTGGTAGTACGCAACCTTATACTGGCAAAAGAAAAAACCATTCCCAATGTGCTGGAATACTTTTTTAGCAAGAAGGGCGGCAAACTGGTATATGAGCAGGCACGCAATCCAAAGGATTCAACGAGTAAGAATACCGTTAACCTATACAATCTTGAAAATGACAGGACCATTGTATTAAGCAGGGGTGGGAATGATTTTAAGAATTTTGTCTTTGCTGATGATGGTAGCCAGATTGCCTACCTGGCAGAAAGAGATGCGAAACCGAAGGAGCTGCAGAAATTTTATAAGCTCTGGTATTATAGAGACGGGATGGACAGTGCCATTATGATAGCTGATAAAGGTTCAGTTGGAATGAAACTGGGAATGACGATCAGCGAATTTGGAAACCTTTCCTTTAGTAAAACCGGCAAGCGGTTATTTTTCGGGACTGCACCCATACAACCCCCTAAGGATACGACGCTGGTGGATATAGACCTCGTGAAGGTGGATGTATGGCATTATAATGATGATTACCTGCAAACTCAACAATTGTTTCGCCTCCAGCGCGACCTTCAAAACAATTACCTGGCAGTGTATGATCTTGCCAGCAAATCGGTGAAGCAATTAGGATCGGAAGAAATTCCTACCATTTATCAAACCAATGAAGGCGATGGCGAACGTTTTGTAGGGGTGTCTGATTTTGGCAAGCGCGTAGAAAGTCAATGGACAGGCAATACACGTAAAGACATTTATGTAATTGACGTTGCTACTGGTGAAAAAAAGACCGTGAAGAAAGATATGGTAGGGTTTATTTCACCCCAATACGTTTCGCCAACGGGAAAATATGTGATGTGGTACGACAGCAAAGCCCGGCATTATTTTGCCTGGGATGGAGATTCTGTAAAAAACATAACGAAAAAAATAAAGGTACCGCTATGGAATGAAGAGAATGATTCTCCTGCCGATCCTTCACCATATGGAGTAATGGGGTGGCATGAAAATGATTCGGCCGTGTATGTTTATGATAAATACGATGCCTGGAGAATAGACCTCGATGCAAAAGCAAACACCCAGGTTATTAGCGGAGTAGCAGGATCCAACGGTCGCAAACCGAAAATCATTTATCGTTATTTAAGAGTGGATCCCGAGGAACGTTTTGTAAAACACAACCAGGTTCTTTACTTCAGGACCGTCAACGATGTAAACAAGAACAGTTCTATTGTAGGGCTGCAACCTAAATTACTATCCGGGGCCATTATCACTGAAACTGCGCCTGTACAGTACAACACATTTGTAAAAGCCAGGAATGCGGAAGTGTTCCTGTTTTCAAAGGAAAATTATAAAGAGTCACCCGACATTTACAGTGCCGGCTTTGTATCGTCAGATAATACACCAGGATGGCATACAGGTGGTTTGCCTGCGGTAAAATTGTCTGCTCTCAATCCACAGCAAAAAAATTATGTGTGGGGTACTGCCGAGCTTTACAAGTGGAAAGCCCTGGACGGCAAAATGTCAGAAGGTGTGCTTTACAAGCCGGAAAACTTCGATCCCAATAAAAAATACCCATTGATCCTTTATTTCTATGAAACACATTCCAACACTGTTCATGATTATATCGATCCTACACCCACGGGTAGCAGGCTGAATGTCTCTTTCTTTGTCAGCCGCGGTTATATTGTATTCTCACCCGACATCCATTACACTATCGGTCATCCTGCCAGGAGCGCATACAATTACGTGGTGAGTGCTGCAAAGGATCTGTCAAAACATAAATGGATAGATGCGAAAAACATAGGTATACAGGGTCAAAGCTGGGGCGGGATACAGGTAGCGCAGCTAATTACGATGACGGACATGTTTAAAGCAGCATGGGCTGGAGCGCCTGTTGCGAATATGACCAGTGCTTATGGAGGCATACGTTGGGAAAGCGGTGCCAACAGGCAATTTCAGTATGAGAAAACGCAGAGCCGCATCGGCGCCACGTTATGGGAAAAGCCACAACTGTATATTGAAAATTCACCACTGTTTCATTTACCAAAAGTAAAAACACCGCTTGTTATCATGGCCAACGATGCGGATGGCGCTGTGCCCTGGTACCAGGGTATAGAATTGTTCACAGGTATGCGACGACTGGGAAAAAAAGTTTGGATGCTAAACTACAATGGTGAAGCACATAATTTGGTGGAACGAAAAAACAAAAAGGATATTTCTATCCGTGAGCAACAGTATTTCGATTGGTTGCTGAAAGGCGATCATCCGCCCACCTGGATTACAGAAGGGGTGCCGGCAGTGAAGAAAGGGAAGGAGTGGGGTTTGGGACTTGTTTATTGAGTCGAGCATTTCTGTGTTAGCTAGATAAAAGATAAAAACTAAAAGATAAAAGTTGTTTTAGGTCGGAGACTCTGATCTAAAACAACTTTTATCTTTTAACTTTTATCTATTTAGGCCGCCGCTGATATAAATTTCACAAGGCTTCTTTTAGCAATAGGTAGCAGCGTTTCATCCACCGGGAAGGTCAATTCTGTTTCGATAGAATAAACGGCGGGATTGGGAAGGTCCTTACGATGACGGATCAGTTCGGATTTGATATGTTCATAAGTGCTACTGATACTGCGAAGGCGATGATCGAGGAACGAGGTTTTAATACTCCTGTATTTTTCATCGTGTTTTTCAAAAATGGACAGACGGTAATGATAAACCTTGGTCATATTCGGTTTGCCACTACTTAAAAAGAAATAGCCTTCCTGTGTATCCAGCGGGATGATGCCGACGGGACTGATGATGATCTTTTCTTCGACAAACTCATAGATCTCCGCACCGTTATGGATGGTGCTTTTCATTTTACCCGCTGAGAAATGTATAATGTCTTCCAGTTCCTGCATCAGTTCGTCATCTTCTATTAGCTGCTGGTAGAGTAGCTGAAGTTTTTCCAGTTGTATACCGGTGAGTTTTTTGGGAAAATGCTCCTGCAGGTATCGTTTGTTTTCGCGGAAAGCGACGATATTGTTGTAATGAAAGATAATGTCACCCAGGTGGGGGTACAGCTTATTCTCATTAAAGTACTTATTCACTTCCTGTAGGTAAGCCAGGAGGGTGTATTTTTTCAGCTCGAAATCAATACGGCCTTCGGCAAACCAGGTTTCGGATAAAGATTTCATAGTAGCTTGAATTTAATTGAAACTAATTTACAAAAAAGACTCAAGTAAAACAATGCTGGTTTAAATTTAGATCGTTAAAACATACATTATGCGCAATTTATGGATCGTATTGATTTTTGCTCTCGGGAGTTGCAGTGCCAACCGGTATTATATCGTTCGCCATGCCGAAAAGGCTGTCGTAACAAAGGATTCCGTAGGAATGATGGCCAACAACCCCCCACTATCAGAACCTGGCAAAGTAAGAGCATTTGTATTGCGGGATGAGCTAAAGGATGCGCATATCAAAGCGATCTATTCAACAAATACTATCAGGACGGCCACAACGGCCCAGCCCTTAAGCGAATTAACTGGAGTGCCGGTTATCTTTTATAATCCATCCAGGGATTCTGCAGATGCGTTTACACAAAAATTGAAAGCGAGCAAAGGAAACGTATTGATTGTCGGCCATTCCAATACTGTCGATGATATTGTAAACCGTTTAACCGGGCGTACCGACATTCCCGCCGATCTTCCTGATTCCGAATATGACAACCTCTATATTGTAACAAAAAAGGGGAACAAGTGGCTCTTCGAGCGGAAGAAATATGGTTATCCCTCTAATCCAGAGAAATAATCCTTAAACAGAAAAGATAAAAGATAAAAATTCATTCATGTCGGAGTACCCGAACTGAATGAACTTTTATCTTTTATCTTTTAACTTTTATCTAATTAAAAGTCGCGTTCTACCTTGAAGTTTTCCAATTCTTTCGCCACAGCAGTAAGGAAGGTTGCACCCAGGCTTCCGTCTACTATGCGGTGATCATAACTCATGCTGAGGTACATCATATGGCGTATTGCTATGCTATCGCCATAGGGTGTTTCGATCACGACAGGACGTTTCTTGATGGCACCTACAGCAAGGATGGCTACCTGTGGCTGGTTGATGATGGGTGTGCCCATCAGGCTTCCGAAAGTACCGACATTGGTGAGCGTAAACGTTCCACCCGTTGTATCGTCGGCCTTCAACTTTCCATTGCGTGCATTGTCGGCGAGGTTATTCACCTGCTTGGCAAGTCCCACCAGGTTGAGTTGATCTGCGTTTTTAATTACGGGGACGATAAGATTGCCGGAAGGCAGGGCAGTAGCCATGCCGATATTGATATCTTTTTTTATAATGATCTTATCGCCATCGACAGAACAATTGATCAGTGGGAATTTTTTAATGCATCGAACGATCGCTTCAATAAAGAGTGGAGTAAAGGTGATCTTGGTACCTTCCCTTTTTTCAAATTCCTTTTTCACTTTATCGCGCCACAATACAAGATTGGTAACATCAGCTTCGGTAAAGCTGGTTACATGCGGGCTGGTGTGCTTGCTCCTCACCATATGATCGGCAATCAGCTTGCGCATCCTGTCCATTTCTATGATCTCTACATTGCCTGAATAGGTAGTGATTGCGTTTTGTTGGCTTTCACTTCGTGGCGAAGTGTTGGTCGATGCTTCTTTAATCGTAGCAACTTCCTGCCGCATTTGCGTTGGTTGACTCGCGGCATGTCTGCCCGATTTCCTGTCGCTCACGTATTGAAGTATGTCTTTTTTTGTTACACGTCCTTCATTGCCCGTACCTGGAATTTTTTCCAGCTCGATCATGCTTACTCCCTCGCTGGCTGCTATATTCAAAACCAGTGGTGAATAAAACCGATTACCATTACTATTACCATTTTGGGCTGAATACTGGAAGTTGGGTGCGGCTCGCTCAATAGTTTCCACCACTACGGCATCTTCTGTTTTTTCTTTTGTATCCCGATGTGTTTCGGTGGCTTGTGGCTGTGGGTTTGAAGGCTGTCCGCCATTGCCTGCTGGTTCTTCGGCACCGGTCCTGATCTTTGCGATTACTGTACCGATGGGAACTACATCATTTACATTGAAAAGTATCTGGTCTATTGTACCGGCGGAAGTGCTGGGAACTTCGCTGTCTACTTTATCGGTTGCAATCTCCAGAACGGTTTCATCCATGGCTACTTTATCGCCTGGCTGTTTGAGCCATTTCAGGATGGTGGCCTCCATAATACTTTCACCGAGTTTCGGCATTACCAGATCAACTATTGCCATAAAATATTTTGTTTCTTACTTATCAGGCAGAACCACTTGTCCCATTCACCCTTCAGAGGATTTCGCCATTGCCAATAATGGAAATAGCAGGCAAGCAATTCTTAATCCGGCCAAAGGTAATGAATTGACCCTAATCACCCTATCAACTGTTAGTCAAAATGAATTTGCGCAATTTATTAAGAGCAGCCATAGCCGTCATCTCGATATTACGATTCCTGTCGAACCGGAAATTGAACTCTTCGGCTTCAATGGAGTCCTTGTTTCCCACAGCTATCCATACCAGGCCAACCGGTTTGTGTTCACTACCACCGTCAGGTCCCATTATGCCGGACGTTACGACTATATAGTCAGACTTTAATTGTTTCAATCCTCCTTTCGCCATTTGAATTACTGTGTCTTCACTTACTGCGCCCTTCGTATCCAGTGTTTCTTTGGACACACCCAGCACATCCGTTTTTACAACATTATCATAACTCACAATAGCTCCCTTGAAATTACTCGACGATCCGGGATCCCTCGACATCAGGTGGGCAATATAACCTCCGGTACAGCTTTCGGCCGTACCTGCTGTTTGTTTTCGTTCTTTCAGGATCTTGGCCACGGCTTGTGGTAGTGTCATGTCTTCATCAATAACCAACCATGGTTTTACCAGTTCCTTTAGCTGGCCAAATTGCTCCTCCAGCTCTTTCTCCATTTGGTTTTTGTCGTTGCCCGTACTGGTGATGCGCAGGCGCACCAATCCGAAATGGGGAAGGTAAGCAAGCTTCATGTGGGTGGGAAGATTATCTTCCCAATCTTTTATCTTTTCGGCAATTATTGATTCACCGGTACCCGCAGTTAAAAGCGTTTGGTGGATAATCACCTGCGTGTTGAAGAGATTTTTCAGTCGGGGTATTACCTGCTGCTCCATGAGACCTTTCATTTCATGCGGTACACCCGGCAGGGAAATAAAAATCTTTTTTTGTTCTGATCCTTTTATTTGTTTTTCAAACCACATTCCGGGAGCCGAGCCTCGTTCGTTGTGCAATACGGAGCATACATCCGGCACTTCCGCCTGCTTCAGGTTGCGTTCAAGAATCAATCCCGGGCGGCGGTAAACATGTTCGAAGAGGTATTTGATATGCAGCAACACCCTGTCGTCGACGACCATCTTGCCTCCAAAATATTTACACAACAGCGGTTTGGTAATGTCGTCGGCCGTAGGACCCAGTCCTCCTGTGATAATAATAATATCCGACACCAGGCTCTCCTCATCCAACGCGCGCCAGATGTCGTCATATACATCGCCCACGGCTACACGTCGCTTTACCCATATGCCGTTTTTATTCAATTCCTGGCCTATAAACGCGCTGTTGGTATCGATCGTTTGCCCGATTAGCAATTCATCACCGATCGTAATAATGGAGGCATTGATTGTTTTCAATAGAAGGTTTTGCGTGCAAATATCCTGAGAGATCGTGAAAAGATAAAAACTAAAAGTTGAAGGTTTTTTGGATTAAAGTCAACGGTAAGACAACTATTATCGGTTAGATTTTATCTTTTATCTAAATTAATTGTAGTTCGAGGCTGGTGCTTTAACTTCATTTCTTACATTCTATTGATATATGACACGTTTGATTTTTATTTTTTCGTTGATATTAGTGGGAGGTTCGGCAACTGCTCAAAGTATTTCGAAAAGAATACAGGAGGCATACAATCGATTTGAAGCAGACAGCCAACTCAGGCATGCTACCGTTTCATTGTACGTCGTAGATGCGGCAACAGGCAAAGTGGTGTTTGACCGAAACTCACATATTGGTATGGCTCCTGCATCAACACAAAAGATCATCACAAGCATTACAGCATTTGAATTGCTGGGAAAAGATTTTCGCTATCAAACGCAACTGGGTTATGACGGGGAGTTAAATGCAGGTGTACTCCGCGGCAATATTTATATTCAGTGCAGTGGCGATCCGACATTTGGAAGTTGGCGATATGTAACCACAAAGGAAGAAACCATATTAAATGCATTTGCCCAGGCAATCGGGAAAAAGGGAATCAAAAGCATTAATGGCAATATACTCGCCTTTGACAAACTAACAGGTTCGCAAAGAATTCCCGATGGTTGGATCTGGCAGGATATCGGCAATTATTATGGTGCCGGTGCCGGAGGCGTAAATTGGAGAGAAAATCAATACGACCTGCTACTGGAGTCGGGGAATGCTGTAGGCGACCCGGTTAAAATAGTAAAAACGATTCCTGAAATTGTAGAAACGCAGTTTACTTCCGAGTTGTTATCCGCTGCCAGGGGTTCTGGCGATAATGCCTACATCTATTTAGCTGAAAATGGCGGTGCCCGACCCGTGCGGGGAACGATCCCGATGGGTGAAAAATCTTTTACTATTTCCGGTTCCATGACTCACCCTGGCGCGCAACTAGTGCATGCACTTAATAACAAATTGATGCAATCCGGCATTGCTATGACGCCGAATATCCATACTGGATCCGGCTCTTCCATTAAGAGTTCACCCGGTGCTCAATTTACCGCCGTGGCTACTCATTATTCCCCTGCACTCGATTCGATAATTTACTGGTTTAATAAACGAAGCATTAATCTCTACGGCGAAGCGCTGGTAAAAACCTTTGCCTACGAAAAAACAGGTAAGGCCTCGACAGATTCGGGCATTACTATGCTAAAAAAATTCTGGAAAGAAAAGGGTTTGGATGAGAACGAACTGAACATGTACGATGGCTCTGGCCTGTCGCCCCTCAACCGGGTTACAACACATGCACAGGTAGAGTTATTAAAATATGCAAAGTCAAAAGAATGGTTTCCGTACTTTTTCACAGCGCTTCCTGAATTCAATAATATGAAAATGAAAAGCGGAACCATCAGCGATGTAAAAGGATTTTGCGGGTACCATACTTCGAAAGATGGGAAGGAGTATATATTTTCATTCCTTGTGAATAATTATAGCGGCCGCGCATCCCAGCTTGTAAATAAAATGTACAGGGTGTTGGATGTGTTGAAAGAGTAAGGGAAATGTGGAAATGTGAAAATGTGGAAATATGAAAATGTGGAAATGGGCAAGCCGATAGCTAACGGATGTGAAATTGCTTTTTCGTAAATTTATTAGATGACTTCAATTCTTCATTTCCACATATTCACATTTTCATATTTCCACATTTCCGTTCATTATTAGCAACCAAAATTTGTAGAAACATGGATACACAGAATTTAAAAAATCACGCACGTTATATTCCCGTATGGCATTTTGTAGTTCCGCTTTTGATCCTGGGGTTACTGGTGGGTAGCATCATTACTTTTTTACATGCCAACCATGAAACTCATTTTGCTTCAGTTTGCATATTGGTCATTGCCTTGTTGTTGCCGGTATTTTATTGGTACACGCGTGCTTTCGCTCTGCGCGCACAGGACAGGGCCATCCGTGCAGAGGAAAATTTCCGCCACTTTATCCTCACGGGTAAACCACTGGACAAACAGGTACGTATGAGCCAGGTAATAGCTTTGCGGTTTGCAAGTGACGAGGAAATGCCTGCATTGGCAAAAAGAGCGGTGGCAGAAAACCTTTCCGCCAAGCAAATCAAAATTGCAATTAAAAACTGGAAGCCCGACTATAACCGGGTTTAGAATCCGAAAGGTTCAAAAAAACTCATGTCCATGTTTACAAACCATGGACTGGCAAATGCGAGCAGGCAGATAATTAAGATCAGCAATTTGCCGGCCAGCGACACATCCTGGATAAGATGCCTGTGTAACAAGCTTTGTATGGTAACCATTATTTTTTCCTCTTTAGGACTATACACGTAAGGGGGAGCTGGCGATATATCCTTGAACCCGGGATGCTCCTCAATTAAAATCTGGCGTATTTTCCAATAGTCTTCGTCCGTAAGATCTTCATAAGAAACATCCGCATTAATTCCTTCTGTTTCGATCCTTTTGTCTACAGCATTGAATTTCGAATCTGTTTGCAGCCGGAATAGCATCATAACAGGGAAAATGAGCAGTGGCCACAACTTCCAGTCTGTTTTCCACGCCAGCCACACCATTAATAATGCTGAAAGGAAGATAAATGCTTTGCCCACCCAGCTTTCTTCGTCGAGAAAAACCCTGTTCAACAATTGGCCGCCATCCAGGGGATATACGGGCAACAGGTTTATCAGGTTCAATACGATCAGTAAAATCGAAACGGTGTACAGTGAAACGCCGCCCACTGAAAGGTCATGATTTTGTTGCCATAGCAGGTAGCAACCAAGGCCCAGTAAGATTCCAGGTAGTGGCCCGGCAAGCAGGATGATCGCTGATTCTTTCTGCGATACTTCACGCTTTGTACCCGACACGTATGCGCCCAGCAATGGAATGAAGAAAATGCCAAGGTCGTTGTACCGGAAATATTTCATTGCGAAAAAGTGCCCTAGTTCATGAAAAATAACAATGGCCGTGATCAGTAATAACATTGCCAGGCTATGGAAAATGTAATAACCGAGTACGAGGTACAGGGCAAGACTTACCAGGGATTTCATCCACACGTTTGCCGGTTGTTCCAGTTTTACATATTTCGGCGGATAGCTGGTTGCTACCTGTTCGGCGGCATGCAGGCTATCTGCGTCATTAAGTCCCGGTTCCTGGTATGGCTCCATAAAATAAAATTAGCTAAAATAGGGTTGAATTTTTTCTAACAGGAGTGGCGGCATGGTTGTACGTTTCATGGATTTAGACTCCATAAAATACAGGATGATTTTTGCGACCGCCAGCAATTCGCTTTTTTCATTGAATACCTCGTGGTGAAATTCAATCTTATGATGAATTGGCAACTCCTTCAGCAATGTTTTAATAGTCAGTAGGTCATCATAAACGGCGGGACGTAAATACCGGCAATGAACATCTACCACGGGCATTATCACCCCCATCTTTTCCATGTCGGCATATGTAAATCCAAGTTGACGGATCGATTCTGCCCTGGCCGACTCGAAATACGGGAAATAATTACTATGATACACGATGCCCATCTGGTCGGTTTCCGCATATCGTACCCGTATCGTTGTTTCGGATGAAAACATAAGACGTGAAGATAGTTATTGGAAGTTTATCCCGGATAGTGAAACCACGCAGGTTTATTTACCAATAAGGCGATCCATGCTGAATTTGCCGGGACCTGCAAATAACAGTGCCAGGAATCCAAAGAGAAATAATGTCGCTGTTTCACCTTCACTGAACACTTTGCCATTGTGTGCGATAAAAACAGCCACACCCATTGCGATAATAAGGGGAATCGTGGCAAAGCGTGTCATCAGCCCCATCACTATGAACACCGCACAAAAGAACTCGGCAAAAATGGTGAGAGCCATCGAAAAGGAAGGGCCGATACCAATAGGATCGGCAAATGTGGATGACTTCGATGCAAAATTCATGAGCTTCTTGTAGCCGTGTGGAATCATTAGTCCGCCAAGCGAAAGGCGCAATACGGAATAGCATCATAACAGGGAAAATGAGCAGTGGCCACAACTTCCAGTCTGTTTTCCACGCCAGCCACACCATTAATAATGCTGAAAGGAAGATAAATGCTTTGCCCACCCAGCTTTCTTCGTCGAGAAAAACCCTGTTCAACAATTGGCCGCCATCCAGGGGATATACGGGCAACAGGTTTATCAGGTTCAATACGATCAGTAAAATCGAAACGGTGTACAGTGAAACGCCGCCCACTGAAAGGTCATGATTTTGTTGCCATAGCAGGTAGCAACCAAGGCCCAGTAAGATTCCAGGTAGTGGCCCGGCAAGCAGGATGATCGCTGATTCTTTCTGCGATACTTCACGCTTTGTACCCGACACGTATGCGCCCAGCAATGGAATGAAGAAAATGCCAAGGTCGTTGTACCGGAAATATTTCATTGCGAAAAAGTGCCCTAGTTCATGAAAAATAACAATGGCCGTGATCAGTAATAACATTGCCAGGCTATGGAAAATGTAATAACCGAGTACGAGGTACAGGGCAAGACTTACCAGGGATTTCATCCACACGTTTGCCGGTTGTTCCAGTTTTACATATTTCGGCGGATAGCTGGTTGCTACCTGTTCGGCGGCATGCAGGCTATCTGCGTCATTAAGTCCCGGTTCCTGGTATGGCTCCATAAAATAAAATTAGCTAAAATAGGGTTGAATTTTTTCTAACAGGAGTGGCGGCATGGTTGTACGTTTCATGGATTTAGACTCCATAAAATACAGGATGATTTTTGCGACCGCCAGCAATTCGCTTTTTTCATTGAATACCTCGTGGTGAAATTCAATCTTATGATGAATTGGCAACTCCTTCAGCAATGTTTTAATAGTCAGTAGGTCATCATAAACGGCGGGACGTAAATACCGGCAATGAACATCTACCACGGGCATTATCACCCCCATCTTTTCCATGTCGGCATATGTAAATCCAAGTTGACGGATCGATTCTGCCCTGGCCGACTCGAAATACGGGAAATAATTACTATGATACACGATGCCCATCTGGTCGGTTTCCGCATATCGTACCCGTATCGTTGTTTCGGATGAAAACATAAGACGTGAAGATAGTTATTGGAAGTTTATCCCGGATAGTGAAACCACGCAGGTTTATTTACCAATAAGGCGATCCATGCTGAATTTGCCGGGACCTGCAAATAACAGTGCCAGGAATCCAAAGAGAAATAATGTCGCTGTTTCACCTTCACTGAACACTTTGCCATTGTGTGCGATAAAAACAGCCACACCCATTGCGATAATAAGGGGAATCGTGGCAAAGCGTGTCATCAGCCCCATCACTATGAACACCGCACAAAAGAACTCGGCAAAAATGGTGAGAGCCATCGAAAAGGAAGGGCCGATACCAATAGGATCGGCAAATGTGGATGACTTCGATGCAAAATTCATGAGCTTCTTGTAGCCGTGTGGAATCATTAGTCCGCCAAGCGAAAGGCGCAATAAGAGTAGTGCAAACGAGATGGCATTGTCGGAATACTTTGAACTGAACAATTTTTTCATTTGGTATTGTGGTTTTGGAAATGCAATATTAGGGCAAAGACACTATTTATAGTGCCTCGCCATAAAGACCCAAAAGGTAAAAGATAAAAACTAAAAGATAAAAGTGGTTAAAGGTCGATGTCACCCACCGAATGCCACTTTATCTTTTAGTTTTTAACTTTTAGATTTTATGGCTGCATTAGGGAAGTTAAAGCCGTTGATTCCTGAGAACGAAATGTTAAATCAAATTGTTTATGCGATTTATCCACACCTGTTTGGAATGATGTTTGGTCTAACCTGAAATAATTTGAATATTCGCGACGTTTAACCACCATCGGTTTAAAGGACAATCTTCATGAAGAATCTATTTTTACTCGTTATAGCTACCTCAACCTGCGTAGCAGTCAATTCCCAGTCTACACGTTATTATACAGATCCGCAATGGACATTCAAAGAAGCCAAAGACTATTTTCAAAAGGAACAGTATAGCCTGGCTTACCCCTTATTCAAGGAATTGCAACAGGCGCTTCGCGAAACGGACAGGATCAACACCACCATCGACGTGCAGGAGATCAATTATTACACCACCGTCTGTGCTTTGAAGCAAAACGAAGGTAGGGCAGAGCAGCAGGCCGAATCTTACATCGAGCTGGAGAAGAATACGGCCCGCATGCAAATGATGAGTTACCACCTTGGTGAGTACTACTTCAGGAAGCAACAGTTTGCCGATGCCGTACAACAATATGAACAAACAAATATTGTCAACCTCAGTAACGATGAGATAGCCGATATGAAGTTTCATCTTGGGTATTCCTATTTTACGTTGCAGCGCTTCAACGAGGCAAAACCATTATTTGCTACCATCAAGAGCATGAAAGACGATCCAAACTATCTTGATGCGAACTATTACTACGGATTCCTTGCTTTTCGCGATCGTCAATATAGCGATGCGCTGGAAAGCTTCAAGATTGTAGAAAATGAAAAGGATTATGCAACCGTGGTACCTTATTATATCGCCCAAATCCATTACATCCAGGGCCAGAAAGAGGAGGCAATTGCATATGTCCAGAACAAGCTTAAGTCCGGTGCCAACACGCAATATTATGACCTGGAGTTGAAACAGCTTATCGGGCATGCTCACTTTGAACGTAAAGAATATGCCATGGCCCTGCCATACCTGCGTGATTATGTTGCGCAATCCAAGAAAGTGCGCCGGGAAGATTTGTATGAATTATCCTATTCCTACTACCAGGCCAATGAGTTGAACAAAGCCATTGAAGGGTTTAAACAATTGAGCGGTAAAGATGATTCTTTGAGCCAGCACTCCATGTACCTGCTGGGAGATGCATATCTTAAAACGGGTCAGAAAACTAATGCAAGGAATGCATTTCTATTTTGCGCATCTAACAGCAGCAATGCCACACAAAAGGAAATTTCGAGGTTTCAATATGCCAAGTTATCTTATGAGCTCGGCTACCAGGATGAAGCCCTGGCAGGACTCAAATCATTTATCGGTGATTATCCGGCATCGGGTTATGCAACCGAGGCAAAGGATCTGCTCGTAGCCGTACTGACGAGTACCAATAATTATCGCGACGCCCTGACACTACTTGATGAGATAAACAATCCGACTCCCAATGCGAAAAGAATGTACCCGCGTATCCTTTATGGCAGGGCTACTGAATATATCAACGATGGGCAACTGGCAGAAGCCGACGCCTTATTGGATAAAGCATTGAAAGATCCCAATAATGCAGCCGTATTACCTCTTATCAATTTCTGGAAAGGTGAAATTGCTTACAGGAACGATAAGCTGGACAATGCAATAAAATATTATAATGCTTATATCAGTGGTGGCGCACCTGCAAGCGGTGAAGCAAATGCAAACAATGCCCGTTACAACCTGGGCTATTGCTACCTGCGCAAAGAAAATTATGCCGCAGCTCAAAGCTTTTTCGAACCACTTGCAAAGAACCCGGCACTTAATTCAGACGAGCTTACACAGGACGCCTATATCCGCACAGCCGATTGCTATTTTATGCAACGCGATTATACACGTGCCAAATCCATGTATGATAATATAATCAAATTATCATGGCCAGCGGAAGATTACGCAACCTTCCAGAATGCAATGATCAGCGGTATCCGGAGCTCCAATGATAAAATTGGACTGTTGAGCACAATGACCAGGAAGTTCCCTACTTCTTCATTGGTAACAGACGCCAATATGGAAATTGCGAATACTTATATGGCTGACGAACGCTTCCTGAATGCATTGCCCTATCTTAATAACGTATTGAAGGGTGATGGCAACAGCAGTTTAAAGCCGCAGGCTTACCTGAAATTGGGTATTGCATATTACAATCTTAATAATAACACGGAAGCAATAAAAAATTATAAGGCGCTGATAAGCCAGTATCCGAATTCCCCCGAGGCTGATGATGCTATCGCCAACGTAAAGGCGCTCTACGTAGAAGATGGCAAGCCGGGTGAATATGCCGACTTCATGCGCCAGGCGGGCAGGCCTATAAGCGTTGATTCGGAAGATTCGCTCACTTATTTTGCCGCAGAGGCGCAATATCAAAGTGGCAATACCAATGCAGCACTTACAGCATTTGTAAATTATATCAATAAATTCCCGGACGGTGCTTACGGTATCGATGCGGATTTTTACAGCGCTGAGATCTATAATAGTAAGAAAGACTGGAAAAACGCGCTCGCAGGTTATGAATCCGTAGCTATAAATGCTCCCAACCAGTATGCAGAAAGGGCAATACTTGCGGCAGCGCGTATAAATTTCTTTGAGATAAAGGACTACACAAAAGCGGAAACATACTACCAGCAGCTAAAAGATATTACCGGCAACCAGGAGAATAAACTGGAAGCCATGCGTGGATTATTGCGTAGCCAGTACCAGTTGCAAAAATGGAAAGAAGCTGTTGCCAATGCAAAGGAACTGACTTCAGCAAATGGCAGCAGTGCCGATGATAAAACATTAGCAAATATGGCCATCGCCAAATCTTTCCAGGTAGAAGGCCAGCACGACCTTGCGATTGCCAATTTCAAATCCGTAGTTACGCTCAACAAAGCGGCACTTGCAGCAGAGGCCCGATACGAAATTGCCAATAGTTGGTTAGCATTGAACAAACTTTCGGATGCAGAGAAAGCAGCATTCGAAACGATTAACAAATCGGGTTCATATGAATATTGGGTAACGAAAGCTTATATACTCCTGGGCGATGTTTATTTCAGGCAAAAAGATTATTTCAATGCGCGGGCTACTTTCCAAAGTATTGTTGATAATAGCATCAACAGCGAACTGAAAGGAGAGGCACAGCGCAAGCTCAACCAGGTGATCGATGAAGAAAGTAAATCAAGTAAAGTAGATGGTTAATTTAACCGGATTTAAAAAATGAAACAACCACTAGTAAAGACGTTATTTTTTGCAATAGTTGCATTCAATGCACACGATGCTTTAGCGCAAAAAGATACGACCAAGGGCAAATCGGTAGATATCAGGTCGGCATTCAAGCCTGTATTGCGCGAAGCAGCTAAGATCAATTTTAACGCTGCACCACCAACAGCAGATACGGCCAAACCAAAATTGCAATATGATATTCCGAACCAGAATTTGGCACTCGGTTTTCAGCCGGGTACATTGAAACCCCTTGCACTTGCTGTAGACTCGATCGGCAAATTTGATAATAGCAATTATATAAAAGTTGGCTTCGGAAGCCTGCGAACACCATTTTTGCAGGGAGGATTTTCATTTGGCGATGGTAACACGGCAGGCATTAATATTTTCGCAAAACACGTTTCGTCGCAGGGTAAGCGGGAGTTCCAGGATTTTACCAATACACAGGTAAGACTTTCGGGCTTTTATAAAACAGCCGGCAATCATGAGTGGAATGCAAGCCTGGGAATGAGACAGGATCGTACATACAAGTATGGATTTGAGCCAACTGATCTTTCTTTTGTAAAAGATTCACTCAAGCAGAACTTCCAGACTTTTTCCGGACGTGTAGCGATGCACAATATCAATAAAACACCTTTTGGGCTGAACTATTCACCCGAAATAAAGATTGACGTATTTTCCGACAACCTGAAAAACAATGAAAGCAATACGGTAGTGTATTTACCTGTTGAAAAATCTGCAGGAAAAACATTATCAGTAAATCTTGGGGTAACTTTTGATCTCACCCGACTGTCGCCCAACAACAAATCATCGTTTAATAATACCGTCTGGTATCTTGCCCCATCAGTAGTGTTTAAAACACCGAAAGTAATTTTCCAGGGTGGTATCCGCCCTTCATGGGATAACGGTGAGTTTAAAATGTTTCCCAATATCCTCGGAGAAGTGGGCACTGACGACCAGCGATTTTTCTTCCAGGCGGGATGGACCGGGTATGTGCGCAAAACAACCTACCAGTATTTAGCTTCTCAAAACCCATGGCTCTGGCTGCCATCTGATTTCAAGAATACATGGATAGAAGAGCGCTTTGCCGGCTTCAAGGGTTCAGTAGGTGATCATTTTACCTACAGTGCCAAAGTTGGTTTCAATAAATGGACAAACCAGCCACTATTTGTAAATGATACGACAGCCGGCCTGGGGGGTAAATCCTTCGTTGTAGTTTATGAGCCCAGGATAAATGTGTTGCACCTCGGAGGCCAGATTGGATATACCGTTCAGGAAAAATTTTCTTTCACTACCGGATGGTCATTCAACCAGTTTACGGGATTAAAAGAACAGGATAAAGCGTGGGGACTTTTGCCGCTTGAATTCAACACGGCTTTGCGTGTACAGGTGATAAAGGATCTGTGGCTGAAGGCTGACGTATTCGGCTGGACAGGACCCCAGTATCGCAAGGCAGACGGGGATAATGCCAAACTGAATGGTGCGCTGGATCTCAATGCGGGCCTTGAATTCAAGATTACGAAGAACCTGAACCTATGGACGCAATTCAATAATATCACTAATCAGAAATACCAGCGCTGGAATCAATACCAGGTTTACGGGTTCAACTTTGTGGGCGGTATCGTATTTTCGTTCGATCAAAAAAATTGATGATGTACGGCGAGTTGTACCAGTATTTTATTCAGCATAAGCAATTGAGCGTTCCTGGCATCGGTACGTTCCTGCTCGAACGGAAGCCGGCTATTGCTGATTTTCCCAACCGGATTATCAATGCGCCCAGCTATACCATTGCTTTGCAGCCCAACAATGCAGCCCCGTCCAAGAATTTTTTTAGCTGGCTTTCCCAGGTATACCATATTTCCGAACGCGAAGCGGTGATCCGGTTCAATGATTTTGTTTATGATATCAAGCAACAGCTTTCCCGTGGTGATACAGTTGCCTGGGAAGGAGTGGGCCGCTTAAGCCCCGGCCTTGCCGGCGAAATTAAATTTGATCCTGCACTAAACGTGGTTACTCTTGAGTCACCGGTAAAAGCAGAAAAGGTAATTCGCGAAAAATCTGAGCATACCGTGCGGGTAGGTGAAGACGAGCGTACATCTGCACAGATGATTGAGCTGCTGAATCAACCCACAACAAAGAAACGATACTGGTGGGCCTGGGCCCTCATACTAGGCCTGGTGATCATCATGTTTCTCGGTTGGTATTTTTCCGTTTACGGTCTGCAATCCACATCTGCAGGCAATACACAAAAAATAAAAACGGAAGAACCCCGTACCACGTACAAAGCACCTTCCTGAATTTTAGTCTCCCGTTTTCTCAATTTGCCATTACTTTGCTGCCCTGCATGAGTAATAACATTCATTATCATTCCTGCCCCGTATGCGGTGCGCATTCATTTTCGCAAGTACTAACTGTAAAGGATTTTACTGTAAGTAAGGAAACCTTTGCCATTCACGAATGTGCTGCATGTACGCTGCGCTTTACGCAGGATGTACCTGATCAAAATGAAATAGGTCGTTATTATCGTTCAGCGGACTATATCTCCCATACCAACACTTCGAAAGGGATTATCAACAGCCTGTACCAACTTGTGAGAAAACGTACGATGACGGGCAAACGGAAACTTGTACAAAAGTTTACGGGTCGCAAGAAAGGACAAATGCTCGATGTAGGGAGCGGGATAGGAACATTTGCACATGAAATGAAAACTGCAGGATGGAAGGTTACCGGTTTGGAACCCGATGAAGGTGCCCGAACCGTTGCCGAGCAACAGTATGGCATGCAATTGCAGGACATGGAAGCTTTTTACCAGCTCGGGGCAAATTCATTTGACGCAATAACCTTGTGGCATGTATTGGAACACGTACACGATCTTCATCCTTATGTGCAACAGTTAAAAAAGGTTTTGAAAGAAGAGGGACGCATTTTTATCGCTGTCCCAAATTATACATCCGATGATGCTGCTATTTACAAAGAATTTTGGGCAGCATATGATGTACCGCGTCACCTTTATCATTTTTCTCCACGCGCGATGAAAGAATTGATGACTAAAAACGGGTTGAAGGTGCAAGCGTATAAGCCCATGTGGTACGATAGTTTTTACATTTCATTACTCAGTAGTAAATATAAATCCGGGAGACCACACCTGGTATCTTCGTTCTGGAATGGCTTGCGATCTAATTTTAGTGCGTGGAGTGATGCCAGGAAATGCAGCTCGGTGATATATGTGGTTTCTAAATAACTTTCTTCGAGAGGGTAGAGGAGATGGAGGGTTGTGGAGTTAGTACGGTCACAGAGCTCGCGGTGAAGCACGGAGCTCCGGGGGGTTATCTCTGTGAAACCCTGTGCTTCACCGTGAGCTCTGTGATCGTACTAACCCAACCAATCGCCCTCCCTCATCTCTCGCCGTCAAAAAACACCACCCAAAAAAGAACTCAAAAAAAATTTAGATTTTGTGTGCAGTAATAAAATAAGCTCTAGGGAGTAAGCTTAATCTCATACATCTCCGGCCAGTACTTCCCCGTAACATATAAGTTTTTAGTTGTAGGATTGTATGCAATTCCATTTAGTTCGGCTGCATAAGGAAAATTGCTTTTTACCTGGTTGGTAATTGAACTCAGATCGGCTTTTGCCACCACATAGCCGGTTGCCGGATCGATCTTCAGGATGTAAGGGGATTGCCATTGGTTGGCATAAATATAACCATCAACGTATTCAAGCTCGTTAATGTTAAAAGATAGATTACCCCCTTCTGTGATCACCTGGGTTCTCAACAGGCGAAATGTGCCCGGCTCATAAAAGTATAACGTACTGGTACCATCGCTCGCTATGATTTGTTTGCCGTCGGTAGTCATGCCCCATCCTTCTTCGCTTGAAAACTTGAACTCACCGATCTTTTTAAAGTCCTTAGCGGAATACATAAATCCAATCTTTTCCTGGTAGGTAAGCTGGTAGATGGTGTCGTTGAGGATGACGATCCCCTCGCCAAAATAATTGGAGTCAAGGTCTTTGTGTTGGATGATCTTTCCTGTGGCAAGGTCCGTTTTCATGATCCTCGATTTGCCTCGCATCCCGGTACTTTCAAACAACTCACCTTTATAGAAAAGCAGGCCCTCCGTAAAGGAACTGGTATCATGGTTGTAAGCTTTTACCACGGAAAAATTGAGCGTTTTAGGGGCCAGCGCGTTGGTGCTGGTATCAGTATCTCCTTCCCCGGTATCACCATTATTACAGGAGTTAGTTAAAGTCAAAAGCAGGAGTGCAGATGCGGCCAGTAAAAGAGCAGGCAAAAGCAGTTTTTTCATACGCGGACGATAATTTTTACAAATGTAGCGTGGCATTTCATGCAGCCTTGTTAAAGGTTTGGATGCAATGCGGACGTATCGGAAAAATACGATACAAAAAATTCAAAAACAATTGATTAAATCAATTATATTTGATCCAGCATAAGCCCTTTCCTGAATCTTCCCCTTCCTAATTCGTATCCCCTGGATTTCCGCAGCTAATTCCCCTATATCCTTATCATTTCCAATTCACATGAATTACTCATGACAGTTAATTTATTGTCGTGCCGTAACAGCAAATGATGCAGGATCTATGAAGACAGTTCGC
The DNA here is from genome assembly GCA_965652975.1 of uncultured Chitinophagaceae bacterium. Taxonomy (GTDB): domain Bacteria; phylum Bacteroidota; class Bacteroidia; order Chitinophagales; family Chitinophagaceae; genus CADEDV01. Next base: position 43,073 of record CBFGYO010000011.1, read on the forward strand.
GCACTCCTGGCAGGGTGCCTTTTATTCCCGCTAATAGGACAGGCTCAACGGGCATGCTACAGCCATACTTATCAGCAACAGCTAATAGTTGACAATCCGGAAATTGCCAACAGTACTACAGCTATAGACAACTACACGCGTAATTATCTTGAAAATAACCAGGCACGGGACCATGGCGGTACGGTTATTATTATTCCAGTGGTGGTACACATCCTGTATCATACTCCATCGGAATATGATGCTGTAACTAATGAAGAGGTGGCAAAGCAAATTGAAATACTGAATACTTCGTTCAGGCGGAGAAATGCAGATACTGCATTAATACCTTCTTATTTTAAATCACTGGCGGCCGACTGCGAAATTGAATTTCAATTGGCCGTTTCCGATCCAAAAAGAAGAAACACTGATGGCATAGTCCGAAAATATACTCCCATTATTGAATGGCAGGCTGATGATAACATGAAATTTTCATCGCTTATGGGAGATGATAGCTGGGATCCCAAAAGTTATTTGAATATCTGGGTGTGTAATCTTCAACGTGTAGCAGGGTATGCAAGCATGCCTGGAGGTCCGGAAAGCAAGGATGGTGTGGTGATCAGTTTTAATGTCTTCGGTCCAAATTCTGTTGCAGGATTTGACAAGGGAAAAACAGCGGTGCATGAAGTAGGCCATTGGCTCAATCTAAAACATTTGTGGGGCGATGAGTACTGTGGCGACGACGGTGTAAGCGATACTCCCAAACAGGGTGGTTATAATTCAGGCTGTCCTACAGGCAATCATATTACCTGCGAAAATGGTCCTTTGGGCGACATGTATATGAACTATATGGACTTTACGAATGATGCCTGTATTCACATGTTTACCATAGGTCAAAAAAACAGGATGCGAGCGTTGTTTGCACCAGGCGGCGCACGTGCTTCGTTATTGTCGTCCACCGGCCTTCAACAACCATTGATTTTTGAGTCGCCATTACCGCCGGAATTACCGCGTTGGCTTCAGCCGCAATTGTATCCTAATCCTACTTCATCTCAGATGACGCTGGACCTGGCATATGACGTTCGCTGGTTGGGCAAAACGCTTACCATTGTCAACATGCAGGGCATTGAAGTAATGAAGGTGCTGATAGAGTCAAAAATTCAACCGATCAACTGCAGTCAATTACAAGCCGGGATTTATATACTTATAGGAAAAAAAGAAGATGGTGAGCGTATACAGCAGAAGTTTGTAAAACTGTAGAAGGCTACAGGCTTCAGGCTGCAAGCTGCAGGCTTCGAGCTACGAGCCTCGAGCTGCGAGCTTGGAACACCTTGCCGCGTAGCAAAACAAACTCTTCGAGCATTTTAATTAGAGATAAAGCCATTTCATAGCATCGAACTATCTAAGCTCGAGGCTCCAGGCTCGCAGCTCGAAGCTAATAAATCACTATCTTTTGCAAACACGCCGTACTCTTCGTTGCGAGGTTTGTAATCCGCACCTGGTAAATTCCCGGAGGGATACCTGGCAGCGTGATTGTATTGCTGTACATTTTTATTTTGTGAAATGATTTACCTGAAGCACTGAAAAGTTCTACCATAGCATTTTCTGGTGATATGCCCTCTACGTACAGCGTACTGTTGCTATTAGTCATTGTCGGATAGATGCGCACCTCGGGATCTTCGGTAAACAGTATCAAACGCACAGGGGAGTAATTGGAACGACCATCATCAT